>JANXVW010000091.1 GCA_025351455.1 Betaproteobacteria bacterium
CAATGAAGCCGAACTGGCCGGCGTGCTCGGCCACGAGGTCGCGCATGTAAACCAGAAACACCACCTGAAGGCGTTGCGCAAGTCGGCGTTCGCCAGCCTGCTGGGCGAAGGCGTGGCGGGAGCCGCCAACAACAAGCAAGCCGAACTGGTGAAGAATCTGGCCGGCCCGACCAAGGAATTGTACGCGCGCGGCCTGGACAAGTCCGACGAATTCGAAGCTGATCGCATGGGCGTCGTACTCGCGACTCGCGCCGGCTATGATCCCTATGGATTGCCCGCCGTCTTGACTACGTTGGCCAGCGCGGATCCCAAGGACAATTTTCTGACGCTGCTCTACAAAACCCATCCGTTGCCGCAGGTGCGCCTCGACAAGCTTGCGCCGGGACTGACAGCGCTCGATTCGATCAAGGCGCCGCAGAACGCGACCCGCTTCCAGCAATACACCAAGCGTTTGCACGTGGCCACGAAATAGATTTGCCACTGAATTCATGATGCGAGGCTGGATCCTCCTGCTGTTCCTGCTCGCAATGCCGACGATCGCTGCGCACGCCGGCGACGCCGGCTATGTCCTTAAAGCCGTCGATCTGCTCGATCGTCCCGCGGCCGATGCGAAACCCTTTTCCAAACTCGTCAAGCAGCAACCGGTCGAGATCATCGGCCGCAATGGCAGCTGGGCCCATATCAAGGCCGGCGCCGGGAACGGCTGGATACGCATGATCGATGTGCGCCTGAATCCCTCCCCTGCCCGGAAGATTGCGGCGGCCGCCGCGAAGTCGCCGACCAACAGCGGCATTCGCGGGTTCTCGGAGGAAGAGCTGCTGGTGGGCGCGCCGAACCAGGCCGAAAGTGAGCGCCTCCGGCGCGTGGGGGTTTCAGTGCGGGATGCGGTGAACTTTGCCCGCGCAGCGAACCTGCGGCCGCGCAAGCAGGACTATATCGAGATGCGCGACTACATGCCTGAAGGCGGGTTTTCGGAAAGCTTCTTTGATGAATAGGGCTGCGCTGGCGATCCTCCTTGCATGCACGGGCTGCGGCGTCCATACCGGCCCCTCGCCGCGCGAGATCGGAGCGATGCATGAGCAGCAGATGCAACAGGCGATGCAGATGATGCAATCGCAGATGGAAGGGGCGCAAGACGTCATGGCCGGCCGCGACACCGAGGCTGCGCGAGCCTACAAAAAGCAGGCGGAGGCAATGGCGTTGCAGGGCAAGCAGAGGGAAGCGCAACTGCGCAAGGATCCGAAGTACGTGCGCGCCCAGGAAGAAGCCGACCGGGAAGACCGCGAGTTCCGGCGCAAGAATCCCTCCGGCTTCGACAGCGAGTTCAAGCTCAGCGATGCCGAAGAGGCCGAGCTCGGCTTCGGCATGGCCCAGCAATTTCTCGCGAGCAAGCGCCTGGTGGCCGACGAGGGTCTGCAACGCTATGTCAACATGGTTGGCGTGTGGCTTAGCCAGCAATCGGAGCGGCCGAATCTGCCGTGGCGATTCGCCGTGATCGAAGGCGAGGTGCCGAATGCGTTTGCGGTGCCTGGCGGCTACGTATTCATCACGCAGGGAATGGTCGCGCTCGCCGAAACCGAATCCGAACTGGCCGGCATCCTCGGCCACGAGATCTCCCACGTCGTGCGCAAACACCATTTGCGCTGGATCTACATGAACAAGGATCTCGAGGTGTCGGTCCGCCGCGCGGAAGAACAGATCGGCAAGACCAGCGCCACATCACGCCAGTTGTTTCAGCAAATCGGGGCGATGATGCAGGGCTCGATCGAACGCATGAATTCACCGGAAGTCAGGTCCGGCCTGTCGAAGTCGGAAGAGTTCGAGGCCGATTCCGACGGCGCGATACTCGCATGGCGGGCGGGCTACGAAGCCTGGGGGCTCGTGGCGGTGATGCAGCGTTTCGAAGCGGCAAGCCGCAATCGTTACGTCGCCGACAAAGCGCTCGCCGGGCATCCGGAGCCGCTGCAACGCCTGAAGATTCTCGATTTGGCGCTGCGCTCGCGCAACGAGAAAGACACCCTCGGCGAGTTGGGTACGGAGCGGTTTCAGGGCGCGACCCAAAGCGTGCGGCAGCACGCCGGCTGACACGATGTCGGAACTGCCGCAGACCAAGCAGAAGCAGGCATTGCTGGCCGGAGCGACCGGCCTGGTCGGCGGTCATGTTCTGACACGGCTTCTCGCGCATCCCACCTACTCGCGGGTGGAAGTCCTGGTGCGAAGCAAGTTGCCGATAAGCAATCCGAAATTGGCCCAGCGCATCGTCGATTTCGACCACCTGCAGGCCGTTCCGGGTATCGCAGCGGACGACGTGTTCTGCTGTCTCGGCACCACCATCGGAAAAGCCGGATCGCAGGAGGCGTTCCGGCGCGTCGACCACGACTATCCGCTGGCGCTGGCCAACCTCGTGAAGGCGGCGGGCGCGCAGCAGTTCCTGATGGTGTCCTCGCTCGGTGCCGACGCGCTGTCTTCGGTTTTTTACAGTCGGGTCAAGGGCGAGACCGAGCGGGATATCGCTGCAATCGGCTTGCCCAAAAGCATTTTCATGCGGCCGTCCATCCTGCGCGGCGAGCGCCAGGAAGTCCGCGCTGGCGAAAGGGTGGGAATACTCGTGGGCCGCCTCGTTGCGCCGTTGTTCATTGGTAGCCTGCGCAAATACCGGCCGATTCACGCGGATCATGTGGCGGCGGCGATGGTACACGCCGCCAATCACGACTTCCGGTCGGGCCCGGTCGAATCGGACGCAATCGAAAAGCTCGCGCAATTGGAGGACAGCGCGAAATGAAAAAGGCCGGCTGACGCCGGCCTTCCTCTTTCTGACCGCTTGCGTTCGCGTCAGGCGACGGCGCGTACCGGCTGCAGGCGTGCCGGATGGGCGGCGTAAGCGTGATAGGCCGCGGCTTCCGCTTCGCCGAATTTGACCTTTACACCCATGTCGGTGAATACGGTCTCGAGCGCGCACAGGCTCAGCATGACGTTCTCCATCTTGCAGGAGTACCCCATCAGGCCGAAGCGCCAGATCTTGCCGGCGAGGTCGCCGAGGCCCGCGCCGATTTCCAGGTTGTAATCGAGCAGCAGGCGGCGGCGCACTTCTTTCTCGTCGATGCCCGGCGCCACCGAGACCGCGTTCATCTGCGGCAGCCGGTAGGCTTCTTCCACCAGATAATTCAACCCCAGCTTCTCCAGGCCGGCCTTCAGGGCCAGGTGATTGCGCTGGTGGCGTGCCCAGGCGTTTTCCAGGCCTTCCTCGCGCAGCATGAGCAAGGATTCATGCAAGGCATAGAGCGCGTTGGTCGGCGCGGTATGGTGATAAGTGCGATTCGTCGCGCCCCAGTAACCGAGCAGCAGGTTCATGTCCATGAACCAGCTGTGCACTTTTTCGCTGCGGACTTTCACGCGCTCGACGACACGCTCGTTGAATGAAATCGGCGACAGGCCGGGCGTGCAGGACAGGCATTTCTGGCTGGCGGAATACACCGCGTCGATGCCCCATTCATCGACCAGGACCGGCGTGCCCCCCAGGGAAGTGACCGCATCCATGATGGTGAGCGCGCCATGCTTGCGGGCGATTTCCGCCAGTGACTTGGCATCCGATGCGACGCCGGTCGAGGTTTCCGCGTGCACGAAGGCAAGCACCTTGGTGTCCGGATTGGCCTTGAACGCGTCCTCGACTTTCTGCAGGCTGACCGGGGTTCCCCAACGGTCTTCCACCACGACGGCGACACCGCCGCAGCGCTGCACGTTCTCGATCATGCGGCCGCCGAACACGCCGTTGCGGCAGACGATGACCTTGTCGCCCGGGCTGACCATGTTGACGAAGCACATTTCCATGCCGACCGAGCCGGGGCCGGAAACCGGGAAAGTCAGCGCGTTATTGGTCTGGAAAGCGTAACGCAGCAATTCCTTGAGTTCTTCCATCATCTCGACGAACACCGGATCGAGATAGCCGATGGTTGGCTTGCCCATCGCGGAAAACACGCGCGGATGGATTTCCGACGGGCCGGGGCCCATCAGATGGCGTTGCGGCGGATAAAACGAAGTGATCTTTCTTTTCGGAGCGTAATCCTGGGTCGACATGGTTTTCCCTCGCAGGAGGTGAGGTCTGGAACACGGGCTGCGCCTGGCGCAGGAAGACGCGGAGTTTACTAGACGCGGATGGGCCGGCCAACCCGGTAGCGTAAAAAACAGGCAGTCGTGCGACCGATCGGAACGCCTGCTCGTGTCGCGCCGAAGTGCTCGTTAAGGCCGGTTCCTGCCAGCGCTTCGAGGCCAGTCGTGGACGGATAAGGGAGCCGGCACTCACTACGAGGGCGTTTGAGGCGTGCCTCAGTTAGCCGATTTGACCGAGGGAAACTGAATGAGGCGAGCCGAAAAGTCCTCGTTGTCGAACGCAATGTCGCCGTCGTTATAGGCCTCGGGCTGGGTCTTCAGGTTGGCGAAGTCGAATTGGTGCGGGTCGAGCAAGTGGGACGGCGAAGTGCGTTGCAGACTGGCGAACATCGTTTCCAGGCGGCCCGGGAATTTCTTTTCCCAGTCCTGCAGCATGTTCTTGACCACCTGGCGTTGCAGGTTGTCCTGCGAACCGCACAAATTGCAGGGAATAATCGGAAACTGCCGCAGCTTCGCGTATTCCTCGAGGTCAGGCTCTTTGCAATAAGCCAGCGGACGAATCACGATGTGCTGGCCGTCGTCGCTGACCAGCTTGGGCGGCATCGCCTTGAGCCGGCCGCCGTGGAACAGGTTCAGGAAAAAGGTTTCGAGGATGTCGTCGCGGTGATGGCCGAGCGCGATCTTGGTGGCGCCGATCTCCTTGGCCACGCGATAGAGCGCGCCGCGCCGCAGCCGGGAGCATAGCGAACACATGGTCTTGCCCTCGGGTATGACGCGCTTGACCACGCTGTAGGTATCCTGCTCGATGATGCGAAACGGCACGCCGATCGACGTCAGGTAGTCGGGCAGAACCGTGGCCGGATAGCCTGGATGCTTCTGGTCGAGATTGACGGCCACGATCTCGAAGTCGACCGGGGCGTGGCTTTTCAGGGACAGCAGCACGTCGAGCAGTGCATAGCTGTCCTTGCCACCGGACAGGCAGACCATGACCTTGTCGCCGTTGTGGATCATGTCGAAATCCCCAATGGCCTGGCCCACCAGGCGGCGCAGCCGCTTGGCGAGCTTGTTTCCCTCGTAGACCTGTTTTTGCAGCGTTGTCATTTATCGGGTACGGAAAATCTCGAAACCCACGGATTCGCAATCCGGGTACACGTCCAGCTTTTCGCTGGAGACACGGGCAGCGAGCACGCCCGGCCTGGCGAGGCAGATCGCCAGGATCCGCTCGCAGAACGTTTCCTGGAGGTTGAAATGGCTGCCTTCGGCGAGGGCCACGATCTCCCTGCGGACGAAGTCATAGTCTACCGTTTCGTCGATGTGGTCGTGCTCGACTTTGCCGTCGGGGTCGAGATAAAGATCGACATTCACGATGACGCGTTGCCTTGCCTGCTTTTCGAAATCGTGGATGCCGATGGACAGGCGGGTTTCGAAGTTCTTCAGGAATATGCGCCGCGCCCGGCCCAATCCGGCTGCCATGGCCACGTCCGCCGCAGACCGCGGATTCAGGTAGCGGGCAGTCATCGGCTGTCGCCGGTTTCGAATTGCACATCGCGCCGCGACGCCCACAGATGCTGGCCGCCATCGACCACGATGGTCGTGCCGGTCAGCGCGCCGGCGTTGACGACGAAGCGAACCGCGCCGGCGATGTCATCCAGGTCCGAACTGCGCCCCAGTGGCGCCATGCGATGCGCGCGCGCAAACCCGTCCGCAGTCTGCTCGCCGCTCACCAACGTGATGCCGGGCGCCACGCCGCAGACGCGCACTTTCGGCGCCAGGGCCATGGCCAGCATTCGGGTCGCTCCTTCGAGGCCGATCTTGGCGATGGTATAGGACAGGAAGTCAGGATTCAGGTTGAACACTTTCTGGTCCAGCAGATTGACGATGCAACCGTGGGCGCCGTCGGGAATCCGTGCCGCGAAAGCCTTGGCAAGCAGCAACGGCGCGAGCAGATTCACATCCAGGTGGCGGCGCCAGATTTGCGCATCCAGGCTCGCCACGTCGTCGTATTCGAATAGCGCGGCGTTGTTCACCAAACAGGTCGGCGTGCCCAGATTGCGTTCGCAGGCGGCAATCAGGCCCGATACCTGATCCGCATCGCCGAGGTCGCATCGTACCGGGACCGCCCGTACGCCGAGCGCGGATATCTCCCCTGCCAACGCTTCTGCTTCGGCCTGCGAGCGATGGAAGTGCAGCGCCAAGTCCCATCCGTCGGCTGCCAGCCCAAGCGAGATGGCGCGGCCGATGCGCCTGCCTGCTCCGGTGACCAAGGCCACCCGCCGATCGATTTTCGCCTGACTCATGTCTTGCCTGAGTTGCGCCATGACGCGCAGCTGTTGTTGAATGGGGATTGTAGCCCAACCATTTTGTGCCTCCGCCTTGCCAACGCCTCCGCCTGCTTCAGGTCTGCCGGAACCGTCCGGAGACGCACGCCGCCATAGCGACCGGCTCAGCCAGTTGATCCGCGACGAGATCGATTCTGGCGGCGGCTGGATCTCCTTTGCGCGCTTCATGGAACTCGCTCTGTATTCGCCCGGGCTGGGCTACTACGTGGCCGGGGCGACCAAGCTCGGCGGAGATGGCGATTTCGTGACCGCCCCGGAAATATCCCCATTGTTCGGCAGGACGCTTGCGCGGCAGGCTGCCGAGCTTCTTGAACGCACCGACGGCAACGTGCTGGAACTGGGCGCCGGCTCCGGCGCGATGGCGGCTGATATGCTCGTCGAGCTGCTGACGCTCGAACGGCTGCCGCGGCGCTACCTGATCCTGGAAACCAGTCCGCAACTCGCGGAGCGCCAGCGCCAGACGCTGCAGCAAAGGCAGCCCGCGCTGAAAGACCGCGTCGAATGGATCAGCGCGTTGCCGGAAAATTTCGACGGCGTGATCATCGCGAACGAAGTGCTGGACGCACTGCCGGTCCATCTCGTGGCCTGGCGCAGGAATGGCTTGTTCGAACGCGGCGTGCGCTGGGCAGACGGGTTTGTCTGGGCGGAGCGGGTTCTGCAGCCGGGCACGTTGCGCAGCGCGGCCGAAGCAATCGGGGTTGAAGCCGACTACGTCAGCGAAATTTCTTTGGTTGCGCCGGCGCTCGTGCGCAGTTTGGCAGCCTCATTGCGCAAAGGCGCGCTATTGCTGATCGACTACGGGTTCGGCCGGCGCGAGTACTACCATCCGCAGCGCGCGCAGGGAACGCTGATGTGCCATTACCGCCAACGCGCGCACGACGAAGCGTTTTTCCTGCCCGGCCTTCAGGACCTCACGGCGCATGTCGATTTCACCGCCGTCGCGGAAGCCGGCATCGATGCGGGAATGAACATTCTTGGCTACACCTCGCAGGCACAATTCCTCATCAACAGCGGCATCACCGGACTGCTAGAACAACACGCGGGGGATGCGTCAGTCGCGCGATTTGCCCTCACTGCGGGCGTACAGAAGCTGCTGTCTCCGGCGGAGATGGGCGAGCTGTTCAAGGTCATCGCATTCGGCCGCGGCATCGATGGCCCGCTGCTCGGTTTCGCGTCCGGGGACAAATCGCGCCTTCTTTGATTCAGGTCAAGAACATTCGACGCGAAGGATGCGAAGGACGCGAAGGTGACGAAGAAAGGCGAGAACTCATCAAAAGTAGCGCGGCATTTGGCACCTGTCTCGACAATATGATCCGTTCGCCCCGAAGTATTTCGCTCCCCTTGCTTTTGCGTTTCCTTCGTGTACCTTCGTGTCCTTCGTGTTCATAGCCTTTGACTTTCCAAGGCAGTAAATCAAGTGCACATCCACATCCTCGGCATTTGCGGCACATTCATGGGCGGCATTGCCGTGATCGCCAGGCAGGCCGGCCACAAGGTCACCGGTTGCGATGCCAACGTCTATCCGCCAATGAGCACGCAGCTCCAGGCGCAGGGCATCGAACTCATCGAGGGTTTCGATCCGCGGCAGATCGACCTGACGCCGGACTTATTCGTGATCGGCAATGTCGTCGCGCGCGGCAATCCGCTGATGGAAGAGATCCTGAATCGCGGGCTTGCGTTCACTTCCGGGCCGCAGTGGCTCTACGAGAATGTGTTGCGCGGCAAATGGGTGCTTGCGGTGGCCGGCACGCACGGCAAGACCACGACCACGTCGATGCTGGCGTGGATACTGGAACACGCGGGACTGAATCCCGGTTTCCTGATCGGGGGCGTGCCGCTCGATTTCGGCATTTCCGCGCGCGCGAACGAGTCGTCGTTCTTCGTGATCGAAGCGGATGAATACGACACGGCGTTTTTCGACAAACGCTCGAAGTTCGTCCACTACCTGCCGCGCACGGCCATTCTGAATAACCTGGAATTCGATCACGCGGACATCTTTCCGGACCTCGCCGCGATCGAAACCCAGTTCCATCATTTCATCCGCACCGTTCCGGGCAATGGCCTCATCATCGCCAATGCCCGCGAGCAGAGCATGCGGCGTGTCCTGGCAAAGGGTAGCTGGAGCAAAGTCGAATGGCTGGGCATGGAGGACGGCTGGACCGCCAAGCCGCGCGACGCGCAAGCGTTCGACGTGTTCTTCGAAGGCGGGCCGCGGGGCACCGTGAGCTGGGAATTGCTCGGCGAGCACAATGTCAGCAACGCGCTGGCCGCGCTCGCAGCGGCGCGCCACACCGGCGTACCGGTGGCAAAGGGGATCGATGCGCTGGCGGAATTCAGGAACGTGAAACGCCGCATGGAAGTGCGCGGCACCGTCAACGGTGTCACGATCTACGACGATTTCGCGCACCACCCGACCGCCATCGAAACGACGATCGCCGGCCTGCGCAGCAAGGTCAAGTCCGCGCGCATCCTCGCGGTATTGGAGCCGCGCTCCAACACCATGAAAATGGGTGTCATGAAAGATGCGCTGGCCGGAAGCCTGGCCGGCGCCAACCTGGTGTTTTGCTATACCAACGGCCTGGACTGGGATGCGAAACCGATATTGGCGCCGCTCGGTGCCAAATCAAAGGCCTTCGAAAATCTCGGCGAACTGCTCAAAGCCATCGTCGCGGAATGCCGGCCCGGCGACCATGTTCTGGTCATGAGCAACGGCGGCTTCGGTGGCATCCACGCCAAATTGCTGGAAGCGCTGAAACCAAGTTCAACAGCGTAGACGCAGAGGACGCGGAGGAAAACCGGGCGAGGACGCGGAGAAAAACTGGGCGTCGCGGTGAAGTGCCAATGTGGGCTCCTCACGCCACCCGAAACATCTGAGATGTATCGCTATCCTGTATTGCTTCCTCTGCGCTCTCTCTGGTTTTCCTCCGCGTCCTCCGTGTCAACGCTGTTGACCTTTTGCCTTCCCTAGGTGGTCCAAAGGTTCTTCGGTACGAGGCAATGGACTGATTTCTTCGACTCGGAGATATCGCCGAGTCGCGAATCCATGGTCAGGCTGGTCAGGGAGTAGGCGTCGATTTTGGACAGGCCTTTGCGTTCGGCGATTTGTTCGATCATGGCGAAGGCCGATTCATTCATTGCCGTCTGCAGGTCGGGTGAGGAAGCGCTGGTGACGAAATAGCGCGACGTTTCCTTCAGGGGGCGGATGCCGCGATCCGGTTTGATGCCGCGCTTCGGGATCGCGCAAAACACACCCTTGACCTGGTTCACGACCTCGGCGATGCGGCAATCGAATCGCGTTGACATCCATTCGTCGACTTTTACCGAAGCCACGTCCTGGGCCTCGGCGAGAAACACCCGCGTTTCGGCCTTGAGGATTTCCAGCGCCTTGTTCAGGTCGCGGTCGTAGCCCACTGTAATCCAGTGCGTCGGCGTTTCGATGCGCGGCCAGGCGAGCGTCTTGCGCTTGATGACTTCGATATGCAGGCGAAGCTCATTAAATGCAGTCTCGATCGCCGTCAGGTTGATTTCGCCGTTGCCCTGCGCCGCGTGCGAATCCCCACTCCACAGCAGCGCGCCCTCGACAAACACCGGCAGATAAACCGTCGTTCCCTCGATCATCTCGCGCACATCCATGTTGCCGCCGAAGGGTCCGGGTGGAACGGTGCTGTAGCGGCCGGGCTCCGCCCTGGCCACACCGAGAACGCCGGGAAACGGCCGCAGGGGCACCGTGATGCCGGGGGCGAACTGCGTGGCCGCGCGCTTCAGGTCGAAGTAAAAATAACGGACCTGGCCGGTGGGAAATCGATCGGGAAACTGGCCGAGGCCGAGTTCACCCGGAAAGTTCCAGTTCGCGCCGTAGCTCCGCGGGACGATGCGTTCGATGTGGACTTTGAGCGTATCGCCGGGCTCGGCTTCCTCGACGTAAATTGGTCCGGTGATGGTATGCGGACCGCGGCCGGGATGGGCCAACCGCAATTTCGTCAACTCCTCGATCGTGACCCCGGGGAGGACCTGATTGGCCGCCGCCATCATGGTTTCCATCGCCACGCGGGCGCCGGAACGCACTTTCAGCACCGGCGGCTCGGCATTGTCGAACCAGCCCCATTGCGTGGTCTGCGGTGTCGCCGGCAAGACATAGACGTCCCCGAGCTTCGCGCCGATCGGCGTCTCCATGCGTGCGCTCGCTTCCTGTTCCGCGCGCACGACGTCCGGCAGCCAGGACGCGCTCGCGACCGCACCGGACTGCAGGAGGAACCGCCTGCGCGAATTGTTTTTCATCATCGAAACCCTATCGCCGCCGCTGCATATTGGCAAGCGTCATGCGATGGAAAACGGCGTCATCGCCGCACTTTTCGCGCCGTTGCGCGGTTTCTTTGTGCGGCCGGCGGGCGTCGGGCACAATGCCGGAGCAACGGAAGGCATCCATGATCGTCTATATACACGGCTTCAACAGTTCGCCGGCGTCCCACAAATCGAACCAGTTGCGCGAGCGGCTTGCCGCACTTGGCCGCGCGAACGAATTCGCCTGCCCCGCGCTGCCACACTGGCCGCAGGACGCCATGGCATTGCTCGAGCGCGAAGTGTCCGGCCTTGCGGCGGACCAGGTCACGCTGATCGGCAGTTCGCTGGGCGGGTTCTATGCGACTTACCTTACCGAGAAACTGGGCATGCGCTCGGTTCTCGTCAATCCTGCAATTACGCCGCACGACGGGCTGCGCGCCTATCTCGGTCCACAGAAGAATCTGTATACCGGAGACGAATACGAGCTGACCGAGGAACATCTGGCGCAGCTCGCCGGATTGCACGTACGCAATCCGGCAAAGATGGATCGCTATCTTCTGATGCACACGACGGGGGATGAATTGCTCGACTGGCGCATCGCGGTTGATCATTACAGGGGTTGCCGTCAGGTCATCGTGCAGGGAAGCGACCATGGCTTCCGCGAGTTCGGAGACTATATCGACATTGTTTTTGAATTTTCTTCCTAGCCGGATCGGGAGGCAGGGTGCTCGCGTATAATCGCGCCCTGCTTCCAAGCCTCACTTCCCACGCCGAGCCGGCGTAGCACATGAATGTTTTTTTCGAAGAAGACGGTGCCTTCAAGGCCGGCACCGTGCTGGCCGACAACAACACCTCGCTGCAGGTAGAGAACCAGCACGGCAAACGCACGAAGGTGAAGGAGGCCGCCGTGCTGGTCCGCTTCGATCACATCCCCCTGTCGCAATTCATGGCGGATGCGCAGAAGGTCTCGGACGATATCGATCCGGCCTTCCTGTGGGAGTGTTCCGGCGAGGGCGAATTCGGCTTCGAACAGCTCGGCAGGGAGTACTTCGGCCGGGAACCGCAGCCCGCCGAGCGCGCCGGCCTGCTGATGCGGCTGCATGCGACGCCCACGCATTTCTACAAGAAGGGCAAGGGCCGCTACAAGGCGGCGCCAGCTGATGCGCTGAAAGCGGCGCTGGCGAGTATCGAGCGCAAGAAGAAGCAGGCCGAATTGCAGGCGCGCTATGCCACAGCGCTCGCGGCCTTCGAATTTCCGGAAGAGCTGCGGCCCCTGCTGGCGCAATTGCTTTACCAGCCCGACAAGGGCAGCGTCGAATTCAAGGCCCTCGAGCAGGCCGCGGCACAAGCGCACCTGAGCATCCCGAAGCTGCTGGAGAAAAGCGGCGCGCTCGCGTCCAGCCACGATTATCACTTCGGACGTTTCCTGTTCGAGTATTTTCCGCGCGGCACGGGTTTCGATCCGGCGCTGACGGCCCTCGAAGCGGGACACCTGGAATTGTCCCCGGTAGAGGCATTCAGCATCGACGACGCCACCACGACGGAAATCGACGATGCATTTTCGGTCACGCAACTTGCCAACGGCAACTGGCAGGTCGGGGTGCATATCGCGGCGCCGGCTCTGGGCATCCCGCCGGATTCGCCGCTGGATCGCGAAGCCGCGAAGCGCCTGTCCACGGTCTATTTTCCGGGCGACAAGATCACCATGCTGCCGCAGGCGGCGATCGCGCAATACACGCTGTCCGAAGGACGCGACTGCCCGGCGCTGTCGATGTACGTCGAGGTCACGCCGGAACTCGAAGTCGTCTCGCATCGCAGCGCCGTCGAACTCGTGCACATTGCGGCGAATCTGCGCCACGACAGCCTGGAAACGCAGTTCAACGATCAGCAGCTCGCCACCGGGAAGGTTGACCACCGTTTCGGCGCGCAGCTCGTCTTGCTGTGGCGTCTTGCCGCCGCCCTGGAACGCAAGCGCGGGAAGGATGAGCCGGGCGGCGCGCGCGCCGATTACAACTTCTACGTCGACAACGATCGCGTCAGCATCGTGGAGCGCCGGCGCGGGTCGCCGATCGACAAGGTGGTCTCGGAACTGATGATCCTGGTCAATACCGAATGGGGACGCCAACTGGCGCAGAACGAAATCCCCGCGTTGTATCGCTCGCAGACCAGCGGCAAGGTGAAGATGTCCACCGTGCCGGCGCCGCACCAGGGCCTGGGTGTTCCGCAATACATCTGGGCGAGCTCGCCGCTGCGGCGTTATGCCGACCTCGTCAATCAGCGCCAGTTGCTGTCGCTGGTGCGCAACGAAGCGCCCGCCTATCCACAGCGCGACGAACGCCTGCTGGTGATCCTGCGCGACTTCGAATTGGCTTACGACGCCTACGCGGAGTTCCAGCGCGGCATGGAACGTTATTGGTGCCTGCGCTGGTTGATCCAGGAGAACGTCGGCCTGACCGGCGCCGACGTGCTGCGCGAAGAACTGGTGCGGATCGACCGCATTCCCCTGGTTACGCGCGTGCCGTCGATGCCGGCGGCCCCCCCGGGAAGCCGGGTGGAACTGGCGGTGTCCGACATCGATTTGCTGGAGCTCACGGTGCATTGCGAGTTCAAGCGGCCCCTCGAAGCGTAATCGCGCTGACAGGTGCGCCGTAGTTATTTAGAATTGGCGTGAGACGTTCATCAGAACCCCAGGCAAATTTGCCGGACACTTCGATCAGCCCATTTCCCCCACGAGGCAGCCTCGCCGCCAGCCTCTCCGTTCCGCCGCCGCCCGCTTCGGGCGACATCCTGCCGATTACGCTGGCGGTATCCGTCGTTGTTCACGCCATCGTCCTGCTGATCACGTTCGCGCCGCCGGATTTCGACGCATCGAAATACGTACCCCATCTCGACGTGGTGCTGGTCAATTCGAAAACGTCGGCGAAACCGGTCAAGGCCGACGCGCTGGCCCAGGCCAATCTGGACGGGGGTGGCAACACCGAAGCGGATCGCCGCGCCAGGACCAACCTGCCCAAGCTCAATAACGTGGAGACGGCGCCCCATGTGCAGCTTGCCTCGAAGCAGGTGCGCCGACTGGAAGAGGAAGCGCAACGCCTGCTGGAATTGTCGCAGGGCAATCATTCGACGGCGGACGCGACCAGGCCTGCCCCCGAGTTGCCACGCGAGGCCAGGCTGGAAGACCCGGCAGCCGAACAGCAGCGTCTGCGCATCGCGCAACTGGAAGCGCAGATTGCCAAGGAATGGGACGAATACCAGAAACTGCCGCGGCGCAAATTTATCGGCGCACGCACGGAAGGCGTGGTTTATGCGCAGTACGTGGACCAGTGGCGCCAGCGTATAGAAAAAATCGGTACGCAATATTTTCCGGAAGAGGCCAGGCGTCGCAAGCTGTACGGGTCGCTCGTAATGACGGTGCACATCAGGGCCGACGGCAGCGTGGAAAAAGTCGAAATCGACCGCTCTTCGGGATACCGGCTGCTCGATACCGCAGCCAGGCGCGCGGTGGACCTGGCCGGGCCGTTTCCGCCGTTTCCGGCGGCGGTGCGCAAGGATTGGGATATCCTGAGCATCTCGCGCACCTTCAGCTACACGCGCAGCGACCTCGAACTCATCTCCAATCCATGACCGATCGTTACGCGGTCGTCGGCAATCCGATCGCCCACAGCAAGTCGCCCGAGATCCACGCGGCCTTCGCGCGCCAGACCGGCCAGGACATCGACTATGCGGGCCTGCTCGCGCCGCCGGATGGGTTTCGCGCAACGGTGGAATCGTTTCGCGACGCCGGCGGCAAAGGCGTCAACGTCACCGTGCCGTTCAAGCTTGAGGCTTTCGATCTGGCGGACGACGTCTCGCAGCGCGCGAAGGATGCCCAGGCCGCCAATTTCCTGCGCTTCGATCAGGGCCGCATCCACGCCGACAACACCGATGGTGTAGGCCTCACGCGCGACATCGTGCGTAACCTGGGCTTGGGCCTTGCCGGCAAACGTGTGCTGCTGATCGGCGCGGGGGGCGCGGCGCAAGGCGTGCTCACGCCTTTGCTGGAATACGAGCCGCGCATACTGACCATCGCCAACCGTACGGTCGAAAAAGCCCTGCGACTCGCCGAGACCTTTCGCCACAAGCCGGTCGCAGCGGCGAGCGTGTTATCCGGCCTGAGTTTCGGCGAGCTGGCCGGGCACCATTTCGATGTGGTGATCAACGCCACCTCCACCAGCCTGCACGGCGAACTGCCGCCGTTGCCCGCCGATGCCTTTGCCGCCGGTGCGCTGGCCTACGACATGATGTACGCCGCGAAGCCCACGCCTTTTCTCGCGTTCGCCGCTGCGCGCGGCGCGAAAACTTCCGACGGGCTCGGCATGCTGGTCGAGCAGGCCGCGGAATCCTTCCTGCTCTGGCGCGGCGTGCGTCCCGAGACCGCGCCGGTCATCGCAATGTTGCGCAATCCGTGACGCGATGAAGCGCGCATGGTGCTGGGCGGCGCGAGTCGTGCTGCTGGTGGTCGCGGCCGTGGTCATCTATCAATTCTGGATTTTCGGCAACGTGGTCTGGTGGATCTGGTTCAACCCGTCCACCAGCGCTTTCATGGAAGAACGCCTGGAAGTGCTGCAGCAGAAAAATCCCGAAGCGGTCCTGCGCCACCAATGGGTGCCCTACGAGCGCATTTCAATCAATCTGAAGCGCGCGCTGATTGCTGCGGAGGATGCCAAGTTCCTCGACCATGACGGCTTCGACTGGGAAGCGATCCAGAAGGCCCACGAGAAGAACCTGAAGAAAGGCAAAGTCGTTGCCGGCGGGTCCACCATCAGCCAGCAGCTCGCCAAGAACCTGTTCCTGTCCGGCAGGCGCACGCCGTGGCGCAAGGCGGAGGAAGCGTTGATCACGCTGATGATGGAGAACGTGATGTCCAAGCGGCGCATCTTCGAAATCTATCTGAACGTAATCGAATGGGGCAATGGCGTATTTGGCGCGCAGGCCGCGGCGCGCTATTACTATGGCGTCAACGCGTCAAATCTTGATCCCGAGCAGGCCGCCCGCCTGGCCGCGATGGTGCCCAAACCGCGTTTCTACGACAAGGTGCGCGAGACGCCCTTGCTGGAGCGGCGTACCGGCATCATCCGCGAGCGGATGTCGCAGGTTTCCGTCCCCTGAACTGCCTGCACGTATAATCCTGCGCCAATATGCTGATCCATCCGCAGTTCGATCCTGTCATCGTTCACCTTGGCCCGCTGGCGGTGCGCTGGTACGGCATGATGTATCTGTTGGCGTTCGCCCTGGTGCTGTTGCTGGGACGCCATCGCATCCGCACGCAACCCTGGTGCGGCCTGACCGTGCGCGATCTGGACGACATGCTGTTTCTCGGCGTGGTCGGAACTGTCCTCGGCGGCCGGCTCGGTTACATCCTGTTCTACAAGCTCGCCGACTATGTGCGTGAGCCGCTGCACATTCTGTTTGTATGGGAAGGCGGCATGGCCTTTCATGGCGGCTTCCTCGGCGTGATCCTGGGCATGTTGTGGTTCGCGCGCTCGCGCGGAAAAAGCTGGATGACGGTGACCGATTTCATCGCGCCGCTGGT
>JANXVW010000092.1 GCA_025351455.1 Betaproteobacteria bacterium
GCCCGCCTGGGCACGATCATCAAGTTCATTCCGGACCCGGTGATCGTGGGA
The DNA here is from genome assembly GCA_025351455.1 of Betaproteobacteria bacterium. GTDB lineage: Bacteria > Pseudomonadota > Gammaproteobacteria > Burkholderiales > JACQAP01 > JACQAP01. The sequence goes on from JANXVW010000092.1 coordinate 52, forward strand.
TTCACCGCGGGCATCGGCGTCATCATCTGGGTCGGGCAATGGAAGGAATTCTTCGGGCTTCCGGCCGTTCAGGGTGAGCACTTTCACGACAAACTCTGGCACCTGCTCCAGGTGCTCCCGCAACTCGACCCGGTCACCACCGCTTTCTCCGTGTTTTCGCTGTTCCTCGTAATCTATGCGCCGCGATTGCCGGGCCTCAAACGCGTCCCCGGTCCGCTGGTCGCCCTGGTCGCCGCCACGGCCTTGCAGACGATATTCAATTTCAATGGCGTCGCCACCATCGGCAGCACGTTCGGCGGCATCCCGCAGGGCCTGCCTTCCCTGCATTGGCCCGATATTACGGCCGCGCGCGTCATCGAACTGATCGGGCCAGCCTTCACCATCGCCATCCTTGGCGCCATCGAATCCTTACTTTCAGCAGTCGTTGCTGACGGCATGGCGGGCACGCGACACGACTCCAACCAGGAACTGATCGGCCAGGGCATCGCGAATATGGCCACGCCGCTGTTCGGAGGCTTCGCCGTCACCGGCGCGCTCGCGCGCACGGCAACGAACATCCGCAACGGCGGCACCAGCCCGCTGGCCGGCATCGTGCATTCGGTCACGCTGGTGCTGATCGTGCTGTTTCTCGCGCCGCTGGCCGTGCATGTGCCGCTGGCTGCCCTCGCGGCGATCCTGTTCGTGGTGGCGTGGAACATGAGCGAAGCGAGGCATTTCGTGAAAATGATCGAGCGCGCGCCGCGTGCCGATACCGTCATCCTGCTGGTGACCTTCGGTCTGACGGTATTCGCCGACCTGGTGGTCGCGGTAAACATCGGCGTCATCCTTGCCACGCTGCACTTCCTGCGGCGCATGGCCTCCAGCGTCGAGGTCCACCGCACGGGCGAACACGAACTTCGCCAGGAGCTTTCCCAGCAGGGCTTCACCACATTGCCTGCCGGGGTGGTTGTCTACTCGGTGGACGGCCCTTTCTTTTTCGGCGCCGTGGAAAACTTCGAGCGCGCCCTGCACGAAACGCACACGGATTCGGGCACCGTCATCATCCGGCTGCGCTGGGTGCCGTTCATCGACATTACCGGCTTGCACGCGCTGGAGGAGGCAATCGTCGAATTGCACAAGCGCGGCGTGCGCGTGATGCTGACGGGCGCGAATGCGCGCGTCGCGGGCAAATTGCAGAAGGCCGGTATCCTCGACCTGGTCGGCCTCCACAATTTTTTCAGGACCTTTGCCGAAGCGATGCGTGATTGCCTGGGACGCGAGCCGCGCGAAGCGTCCGCGGGTTGAGCCCGCCACCGAACGCGCCGCTTAGCGCTTGGTCGCGCTTCTGCGCTTCGCTTTGGCGATCGCGATCGGCTTGACGCGCGCCGTTACTCTTTCCGCGGCCGAGTCCTGCGCGAGCAGCCGAGATACCGGAGTTCGCGTCGACATAAAACCTCCAAAAGTGCCAAAGTCAGATCGCGAAGTTCAAATCGAGACCAGACAAAAATCGTCTTCGGGCCATTATCACTCGATCGGCTTCAACACCGGCTTCGTCGGCTTGGCGAGCGACGCGTCTCTAATTGCAGAGGTGAATGCCGCCATCTGCGAGATGCTGGCCAGGCAAGAACTGCCGGCTCTCGCCCAGACGACGGGTCTCGCCTATCTGCCGCCGCGACAGCCCGATGTCTTAACCACGATCTCGCGGGCACAGTTCCGCGGTGACTGAGTGCGTTCCTGGGTCGTTGACTGCAGCACAAGCGATCGTGTTGCGCGTAGAAACCGTCGTCTAGATCTGCGCGCTTGCGGAGTTCTGAAAGGAAGTTGTTCGTACCTTATTCCTTTCGGTCTCCTCTATCTACCGCGACGCGGGTTTGCTCAACGTGCAGATTCACCCGACGACAACAGCAACGCCGTTGGCGGTCGGGTGAAATTTAAGGTTAGCCATTTGCACCTGACTTTATGCCCCGCTGGATGCGAGTAGGGAGAACAAAAAGGTATTCGCCGAGCGCCAACGCGAACTCAAGCACTCGCTTCGCGTCCTCCGGGCTTGGCAACGTGGCAGCTTCGTCCGCATGACGTTGATCGTTGGCATCGAGGCGCACGGCATGCGCCCACGGGGCCATTTCTGAAGTAAGGACACGGTCCTGTGTCGCCTTCTCAATTCGTGAGTAGAGCGAGCCTTCGGTATAGCCGCGCTGCTTGAGCATCGCGTCAACCGCACTTGCGGCCAGCATAACGGCGCCCGCCGGAGCATGTAGGCTTTCTTGAGCTTGCTTGAGGAAGGTCTTGGGACGCTCAGGAATATCCTCGTCTATAGCCGCGGACTGGGGGAAGTATTCCATCACCTGCTGGCCGTGCTGCATAGACCACGCTGACACTACGGATCCGCAAGTGCCACAAACGTAAATGGCCCAGATGCGCCGCCCGGTTCCTGCGTGATTGTTTGTTTCGAGATGGTGCTGTCGGCGCAAATTCGGGTTTGCAACCGAACAGTGAGGACATCGATCAAGGATCAGATTCTCGGTTAGTGTCGGCACTCGTCATTGCTCCCTTGTAACGGTTAGCCTAAATTCAGCCGACGAAACGGAAACGCCGTTGAAGGTAGGCGGGATTGCCAAGTGCTGGGTCGGATGGCATGTTTGCGAAGATTACATAAATTATTTTGTACCACCCGAACGTGAGCGCAAGTGCCAGGAGCCAGCCGACAACAGCGAGGTGCGACACCCTGAATCCGATACCCCCGTCGCAGACCACGCAGCTCGCAACCCGAAAATGATCGCAACCCACGTGCCCAATCCACAGGGACTGTACTCACAATGCCACCCAACGCTGCGGCTCAAGCGCTGCCGAACGACGTGAGGTAACAAAAGAGCGTCGCGCTTGCGGTCGTCTTGCAGCCGTTGGGTTAGGCTCTGCATTCTATAGTCTCTACCATGATGACTTTTGGCAGCGACCCAAAATCTTGCGCCACGAGGATGACTTCCTCGTCTTCTGGGATGCTAGGCATTCGGACGATGTCATTTACGACATAAGCCGTCACGCCAAGGGACGCAAGCGCTTCGGTGTCGATAACGTAAACATAGCCGTGTGATGACTTACCACCGTTTGTTGCGTAGAACTTCGCACGTTCCAGAATTGGTGTCGTTGAAACTCCGGACGTTGGGTAACTAGCCTGGTGTTGTTGATGCTCGATTACAGCATTCTCAACATTCTCGCCCCAGAACGCATTACCCCATTCAGCCCGTCCATATTCCGGAGATTTCACGAATGGTTTTGTTTCCTTGGGCCTAAGCTCGCCGCGAAAGGCTGCGTGCATTTCGGCATTTACTCCGCGATACAAGACACGCGACTTCATATCCGTGCCTATCGAATAGCTTGAGCGGCGAGCTCGGTCGGCGCGAAGCGCCGACGTAGCGAGTACGTCTCGAAGCGCTTGTTAGGGCCGAACGTAACTGAGTTCATTTCGAGCTATTGTCCAACCCGAAGCGCGCCATTCGGTCTTTCAACTGCTGTTGCTTTTTCTGTCGTTTTTCTGCTGTTGCAACCTTTGCGTGTTGCTCAGTAAGCGCGTCGCACTTCGCCTTTATTTCCTTGAACTGTTCTTCCCAAGTTCCCGGTACATAGGCCGTAATTTCTTTAAGCTCTGGTTTGCCACCGGCCCAATGATTTTTCACTTCTATTCCAAAGACCAGTCGACCGTCGCTCATGAGTTCGTACGCCCAATAGTCATGCTTGTACGTCTCAATGGGGTCCTCCCTTACTTTGAACTTTCTAAACACCAGAGCTTTGCTGGCGAGATTTACCTCCGTGATTCTCTGGTTGGGCGAATTCTCTATTTCTTTCGCACCTTGAACTGTTGCGTTGTTGTAATGGAAAAAATTAATCAAAAGTTGCGGCAGCGCACGCTGAATCGCCTGATCGACTCGCTCTTTAATAAGTCTTTCCGTTTGGTCATTTGTCATGACTTCTCTCCGTACTGAGCCCTAACTAGAAGTCGACCCCTCCGAGTCCCCGCAATGCGCCTCGAAGGTGTCTAAATATGTGGGTCAGCATTCAACTCTTTGATCTCTCTTGTTTCAGGTTTAGTGGAGATCACCCGTCACCGCTTTTCAGTGATTGTCCCTCGGCACGCCTTTGGTCTTGTCGATCCTCTGGTACTTGACCGCGGGTTTGAGCACCATGCCGTTGGACAGTTCGTCTACCATGCCGCGCTGGATTTCCTGCCATGGCGTCTGGCTGGCCGGACTCTTGAAACCGCCCTGCTTCTCCAGCGCCTTCATGCGCCGTGCGTACTCGGCCTTGGCTATGAGAATGTTCGCCGTGCGCTTGTTCAGGTCGATGCGCACCTTGTCACCGGTCTTCAGGATGGCGAGCCCGCCCATGCTGGCGGCTTCCGGCGAAGCATTCAGGATCGAAGGCGAACCCGATGTACCGGACTGGCGGCCATCGCCGATGCACGGCAGCTCGGTGATGCCCTGCTTGATCAATTTCGCCGGCGGCTGCATGTTCACCACCTCTGCCGCGCCCGGATAACCCTTCGGACCGGTGCCGCGCACGAACAGCATGCAGTCGTCGTCGATCTTGAGCTTCGGATCGTCGATGCGGTGGTGATAGTCCTCCGGGCCTTCGAACACGATGGCACGGCCTTCCCAGGCATTCGGGTCCTTCGGGTCGGACAGGTAACGCTTGCGGAAGGCATCCGAGATCACGCTGGTCTTCATGATCGCGCTGTCGAACAGGTTGCCCTTCAGGTTCAGGAAGCCGGCCGATTTTTTCATCGGCTGCTTGTAGGGCCAGATCACCTTCTCGTCCAGGTTCTTCGCTTTCTTGCAGTTGTCGTGCAGCGTTTTGCCGTTGACCGTGATCGGGCTCTTGCGGATCTTGCCGGCCTTGATCAGTTCACTGACCACGGCAGGCACGCCGCCCGCGCGATGGTATTCCTCGCCGAGATATTCGCCGGCGGGTTGCAGGTTCACCAGCAACGGAATGTCGTAGCCGATCTTTTCCCAGTCGTTGTTGTCGAGCTTGACGCCGATGTGGCGCGCGATGGCATTAAAATGGATCGGCGCATTGGTCGAACCGCCGATCGCCGAATTGACGATGATGACGTTCTCGAAGGCTTCGCGCGTCATGATCTTGGACGGGCGCAGGTCCTCCCAGACCATCTCGACGATGCGCTTGCCGGTTTCGTAGGCATTGACCGCGCGGTCCTTATGCGGCGCCGGGATCGCAGCGCTGCCGGGGAGCGACATGCCGAGCGCCTCTGCCAGCGAATTCATGGTCGAGGCGGTGCCCATGGTGTTGCAATGGCCGGGCGATGGCGCGGAGGACGCGATCAGGTCGATGAACTCCTCGTCGTTGATCGTGCCGGCGGCGAGCAATGCGCGCGCCTTCCAGACGATGGTGCCGGATCCGGTGCGCTCGCCGTGAAACCAGCCGTTCAACATCGGCCCGCCTGACAGCACGATGGCCGGGATGTCCACGGTCGCGGCCGCCATGAGCTGCGCGGGCGTGGTCTTGTCACAGCCGGTGGTCAGCACCACGCCGTCGAGGAAGTAACCATAGAGCGTTTCGACGAGCCCCAGATAGCAAAGATTGCGGTCGAGCGACGCGGTCGGCCGCTTGCCGGTTTCCTGGATCGGGTGAACCGGAAACTCGAAGGCAATGCCGCCGGCTTCGCGTATGCCTTCGCGTATGCGATGGGCCAGTTCGAGGTGGTGACGATTGCAGGGAGACAGGTCCGAGCCCGACTGGGCGATGCCGATGATCGGCTTGCCGGCCTGCAGTTCTTCGCGCTTGAGCCCCCAGTTCATGTAGCGCTCGAGATACAGCGCCGTCATGTTGGGATTGTCCGGATTCTTGAACCATTGGCGGGAACGCAGCTTTGCCGGGTCTTTTTTGGATTTACTTGCCATGCTTTGTTTCTCCTCGGAGGACGCCGGGACTTCGAGGCCCTCAGCTGTCGGGTAGTTGGGATGACGGAGGGGATTTTACCCGAGGGCAAAGGCTAGTGTCGGGCCCACTTACGATTGAGCGTTTCATATTTGAGGATAGATGGAAACCGCCCAATCCCTCACCCCGACCCTCTGCTCCGCTTCACGCCCCTCCGGGCGCATATGAGTGTGCCCTTGTCCCAAAGGGAGAGGGCGAGGATTGATCTGATTCACCGACGTGAATGAGGGTAAGGTCAATAGGCGGAATTCCAGGCAACGAAAGACACGCCGGCAGCCAGGGTCAGGCATAGCGGCGAGTACAACGCGGAATCCAGCCACGCGAAACGGCTGCCGCGAACGGTTTTGAAAAACCCGACCAGGCGGAAGTCGCCGATCGCGCGCAACAGCAACAGCAGTGCCAGCCCGAAACAACCCCATCGAATCACGATGCTTTGGATCGGAACTTCGATGAATCCCGCAGCCGCACCGACCAGCGCCGCACAGGCAAACAACGCGCAGGCGACGAGCAATGTGGCCATGCGGCCGGGAACGAACGAAGGTGTGCCGCGCAATTCCGGAATGGCCGCGACCTTGGCAAACCGTCCGCCGAATGCCCAGTACACGTGGATCGACGCCAGGAACGAAAATATCGCAATCAATGTAATGGACACGACGGCGAGCATGACGACCTCAGTCGAATGCGATCGGACAATGGCGACTTGTCACCTTGACTTGCGCAATGCCGGATTGACCCGGTCGATGTCGGCCTGGACCTGGTCGCGGCTGCGCTCGTAAATGAGCTCGCGCCCCATGGCACTACCGGCATAGCCCATGCCGTTGCGTGTCGGCGAAAGGTCGCATTTGACGCTGTGGATGCCCTCGCCGAGCACGACCTGGATGCGCTCGGCGCGCTTGTTCAGGACCACGACTTCGAGGACCTGCCCGGTGTCGGTGACCTTTACCCTGATTTTTTCGTCGATCATGATTGGCGATCCACCGTGTTGGCAAGGGAAGCGGCAGATGCAATCTAACACTTCAGGGCGAATCGTGCTGCGGATGGATACCTGACCGACGGAACCAGCAATAGTGAACGCCTCACTCCCTTTCAAGCGGAGGGCCGGGGTGGGGATGGGTGATCTGCGACCCGAAGCAACAGATAATTGAAAAAATCCGGCACTGACCGACCCGTGTCCCCATCCCCATCCCGACCTTCCCCTTGAAGGGGAAGGAGTGTGCGCTCAGGTGCCGGTAATCCAGCGCTGCAGCGCAAGCGTGATCACGAAAGCCGCCACTGCCAGGCACGCAAACAGTATCTGCCCCGCCCCCGTCAGCAGGATCGCGTCGACGAGCGAGATGCCCGCGATCAGGCTGATCACGGCGCGCGGCACATCGCCAGGCTTGCGCCGGCGAAGCAACCACAGTGCGTAAGACGCCCACGCAACGAACATTATCAACGGCAGCACAACGGCCGGCTGAGCCAGCGCGAGATCGAAGCCATAGATCACCGGCGCCGCCAGAAAAGCGAGCGGCCAGATGTTTTCCAGCCGGCCGAGATGTTCTTTCTTCGCCGCGTAAGTCAGACCGATCAGGTAGCAGAGCAGGACCCCCGCCGCAACGACGATCGGGTGCGGCACGATCGCGCTGACGGCCAACGCTGCCGTCACGTACACGAGCATGCGGCACAGACCCATGACCAGCGGACTCAGCGGATTGTTCTTGTGATGCCAGTTGTAGAACACGATCGCGGCAGCAAGTGCCAATCCCGCCAGAACGGGACGCCATTGCGTGAACGGCTCGTAACCGTAACCGGCCCAGGCCAGCAGCGCGAGTGCGACGGCCATCATGCCGAAGCCGAGCGCGTGCACCTGGGCTGCGCTCACCTGTCCAGACGGGATCGGCCGCTCCGGCCGCGCCTTCGCATCGAAGCCGTGGTCGAATGCATCGTTCAGGAACATGCCGCCGACGTAGAACAGCGACAAGGAAACGACGAGCAGCAGGAGGCGACAATCCGCTGTAGCCGCACCGGCGAGCGCCATGCCGGTGAGCACATTGGACCAGACCGTCGGCAGATTGGATACGCGCCCGAGTTTCAGCGCGACGGACCACTTCATGCCGTCAAAACGTCTTTAACCCAGTTCAGCTCGCGCGCGATGGCCTGCTCCATGCCGCCGGCGCGCAGATGTTCCGGAAGGACGTTCCAGGTATAAGTCTCGACTTCCAGGTGAGGGGATATCGGGCGCAGGCGATGGATGCCGAGGACTTCGCTGATGAACGAGCGCGTCGAGGAAAACGCGCCGAGGTCGTCCATGAAGATCGGCACATGGCAATGCACGCGCCATTCGCGTCCGTCAGGCTTGCCCGTGGCCGTGGCCAGCGCTTCGGGCAGGTCGGCATAGCGTTTGATGCCGTTCGGCCCGGCCTCCACGACCTGATGCAGATAGACCGGATCGTCGAACTGTTTCAACGCCGTCACTGCTTCTTGCGTAAGTTCGGGCAGGCGCAGGCCTGCACTGATCTGCAGCTTGGTCACGCGGATGCCGGCTTCCTCGAGATCGCGCAGGCAGTCGGCGGGATCTTCGAACTCCACGGCGGCGTGGCACAGGTCGAGGCACAAACCGATGTGCGCATGCAAGGCCGCCTCGGCACGCGAGCGCGCGAGGCCGGTCAGCTCCGCCAGCCGGCGCGTCGCGCGCGTGCTGAAAATCTGCTCGCGGAAGAAGCGCACGCTCTCCTCGATGGTCTCGAGGTAGCAGTGCGGCTCGGGCTCGATCGCGAGCGCGATATGGCGGCCCGTGCGTTCCTTGATGTCGACCAGTTTCGCGACATGCCGCAGCATGTTGTCGCCAATGCGCTCGACGTCCATGCTGTCGCGCATCGCGGGCTTGAATGCACCCGGCACCGTGCTGATGCTGCCGATCATGCCCTCGGGCAGCAGCTTGACCAGCAGGTCGGCCAGTTCGTCCGTGTACCTCAACCGCTCCTCGTCGCGCCAGTCGGGAAGATAGACTTCCTCCTTGACCCGCGTGCCGTGGAAGGTACCGTAAGGAAAGCCGTTGAGCGTGAATACATATAGCCGCTGCGCCGAGAGGAAACGGCGGAACTCCTCCAGCGCATCGCCGCTGCCCAACTCGCGCGCGGCGCGTGCCGAAAGTCGCAGGCCGATGCCGAACATTTCGCCCGGCGCGACCCGGTCCCTGACCGCCGGGAAAAAGCGCTCGATGTTCGCGCGCACATCCGCCCAGGATTCACCGGGGTGGATATTGCTGCAATACGTCAGGTGAACGCCTTCCGCGCCTATCCTCACTGTCCGGTCTCTTTCCGGCGCAGCCAGGTCATCGCGTGCAGGATTTCGTTGTTATCCATGGCATGGACTTCCTCGCCACGGCCGATGTCGCGCAGCAGCGTGATGGTGAGCTCGCCTCCCAGATGTTCGCGGAATTCCTCGATCCCGCGCAACAGCGTGAGGTGGCCCTGTGCGTCGCGGGTTTCCATCGCCGGGTGCCAGAGGTAAAAGCCGAGGCGCTTGAGCAGCTTGTAGACACGCTCTTCGCCGCCGGCCGCGAGCATGCCGATCTGAACCGAATACCGCGTATCGAGCGCCAGCCCGATCGCGACCGCCTCGCCGTGGCGCAGCTCGTGCGCCGTCAGGCCCTCGAGCTTGTGCGCGGACCAATGGCCGTAATCGAGCGGCCGTGCGCTGCCGGACTCGAACGGATCGCCGCCGTGCGCAATCTGGCTCATATGCAATTCGGCGCAACGCCGGATCATGTGCACCATGGCCCCGGGCTGTACTTCGCGCAACGCTTCCACGTTCGCTTCCAGCCAGTCGAAGAATTGTCCGTCGCGGATGAGCGCCACCTTGACCGCCTCCGCGATGCCGGCGATCTTGTCGCGCGGGTGCAGGGTGCGCAGAAAGAGGGCGTCGTTGAGCACGGCGAACGGTGGTGCAAACACACCCAGCAGGTTTTTCATGCCGAAGGCGTTGACGCCGTTCTTTACGCCGACACCGGAATCGTTCTGCCCCAGCACCGTGGTAGGCACGCGAATGTGGCGAATGCCGCGATGCGTGGTGGCGGCAACGAAGCCGATCATGTCGAGAAAAGCACCGCCGCCGATGCCGACGACAAAGGCGTGACGATCGATGTTGAGTTCGACCAGACGGCGCTGCAGGCTGGTGACGAGCGCGGGATCGTTCTTGACCTGCTCTCCCCCGGCCACGACTTCCGGACGTCCGACGAGGTCCAGGATCTCCGCATGCACCTCGGCGTAGGCGGCGATGTCGTGCACCAGCGCCGGCCAGCTTGCTGCGACATTGGAATCCACGAAAACCACGACGCGGTGGCGCTTGGCCGGCTCGCGGCGCGAAATCGATTGCGCGAATACCGGATTGTCGCGCGCGAACAGGTGTTCGGTGAAATGCACCGGATAGTCGTACCGGATGGAAAACTCCTGGTGGTAAACCTTTTCTTCCTTGTCCGGCTCCGCGCCAGACTTGACCAACTCGAGGCTCATGGCTTTTCCACTTGTCCGCGGGTGTTTATTTGAAGGCGACCGAATCCATGCGCTCGGCGATCGGCGGCTGCTCGCCGACGCGCGGCGTCTGTCCGCGCAGCACCGAATTGCCCTCGAAGAGCATGCGCTGGTCGACCGGCGCCGGACTGAGCCAGTGCTCTTCCTTCATCTGGCCGCTCTGGCCGAAGGCCTTCAGCGCATTGCCGTAGCACAACGCTTCAACATCGCTCGCGGGAATGCCGCGATCGAGCATCAGGCGCGCAGTTTTCGGCACGGCCAGCGGATCCGATACGCCCCAATCGGCGCTCGAGTCGATGAACATCCGGTTGGAACCGTACTTGCGCGCAATCTCCACCATGCGCTCATTGCCCATCTTGGTATTCGGATAGATCGTGAACGCCGCCCAGAAGCCGCGGTCGAGCACGTCCTGAACGGTCTCCTCGTTGTTGTGGTCGATCACGACATGCTCGGGCTTCACGCCCATCTCGATGGCGACTTCCATGCTGCGGATCGTGCCGCTCTTCTTGTCGCGATGCGGCGTATGCACCTGCACCAGCATGTCGAATTCCTTGGCCAGAGCGAGCTGGGCGCGATAGTACTTGTCCTCGACCGGCGTCTGGTCGTCATAGCCGATTTCACCGACGGCAACCACGCCCTCCTTCACCAGGTAGCGCGGCAAAATCTCCAGCACCTGCTCGGCGAGCGCTGCGTTGTTGGCTTCCTTGCTGTTCAGGCCGATGGTGCAGTAGTGATGGATGCCGAATTGCGCGGCCCGAAAACGCTCCCAGCCGACCAGGCTCGACATGTAGTCGATGTAGCTGCCGACCTGGGTACGCGGCTGCCCCAGCCAGAAGGCCGGCTCGATGAGGGCGACGATGCCGGCCGTCGCCATGCGCTCATAGTCGTCGGTGGTGCGCGCGCTCATGTGGATATGGGGATCGATGAATCGCATGGTTGCCTCCAGTAGTCGATACGGTCAGGCCGGATTTGCCAGCGTCTGCCAGCTCACCTTGTTTTCGTTTACAGCACGGCAAAGCTCAGGATACGCCCACAATAATCCGGTTGCCTCCGGATCCGGCGAACTGGCCAGCGCCAGCGCTGCTGCAGTGCGTTCGGGATCGGTCCCCTTCTCCAGCACGCGCCCGAGATCGCGCAGCATTTCCCCGCGCGCATACGGGCCGACGCAGCGCCACAATTCCGGGCTGATCGGACGTCCCGCGGACCAACGTTCATGGGCATAGTCGCACAACATGCGCGCCAGTTCGGGATTGGCGCGCCGGTCCAGGCCGACGATCGGATGCAGCGTGCTGCCGATGAACAAGGATTTCAGCACCATCTGGTTCCAGGCCGGTTCGGCCAGTTGTTCCGCAGGATACGGGTTGCGGTGCGCAACGGCTTCGAACACCGCCTTCATGCTGGTGCGGATGCCCTCCGCCGCACGCAGTACATAACGCGGTTGGTCCGGGTACAAAGGCAGGCCGCGATAGAAGGCGACCAGTTCGCCGATGTCCGCCGTGTCGCAAAGCTGCTCGAGGCGGCGCAGGAAAGTCGCGCCATCCGTGCCGGAGACCAGCAGCAAGTAAATGCGCGCCGCCTGATCGAGGCTCCAGTCCGAAGGATCCCAGCCTTCGCGCGATGCACCCGCCTGCTCCCTTTCGTTCGGCGCGAGCGCGAGATCCGTCTTGCCGATCTTGCGCGTCACCAGGCTCACGGACCGATACAAATCCGTGTCGCTGCCATTGCGCAGTTTGGTGGCCGCTTCCGCAAGCCACGCGCGCGCGTCGGCCGGCAATCTTAACTCGAGCCACTTCTGCAGCAGTTGGGCGGGATTCATGTCAGGCCACCCGCCTCAGTGTGCTTCCCGCTGCGAATACATGTTCCAGCAGCAAACGCTTCACGTCGGTTGCAGCCACCGGGCCTTCTTCAAGCAACTCCGGGGCGGACGTAATGAACAGCGGACCTTCGTCCGGATGATCGGTCGGACGGCCGTGCGACCCCTTGACAAGAGTCGCGTCCAGCGAGATCACGTCCATGAGATAACGCATCCCGAGTTTCTTTTGCACAAGTTTCCAGGCGATACGCGCCTTGACCAGCGGCAGCGCCGGATCGAGAAACAGTTCGACCGGGTCGTAACCCGGCTTGCGATGGATATCGACGGTACGCGCATAGTCCGGCGCATGCGCGTCATCCAGAAAATGATAATAAGTGAACCAGCTGTCGGCGCGCGAAATCGCCACCAGTTCGCCGGAGCGCGGGTGGTCCAGGCCGAATTCGCGCTTGCCCTCTTCGTCGAGGACGCGCTCCACTCCGGGCAGCGCGCGCAGCAGGTCCGCGACTTTGTCGACCAGTTCAGGCCGCGCAATGTAGACGTGCGCAACCTGATGGTCGGCCAGCGCGAAGGCACAGGATGCGCCGGCATCGAGCTGGTCGCGTCCGAGTTCGTTGCGCACGCGCAGCCATCCCGCCTGGCGCAGCGCGCGATTGATATGAACCGGCTTCGAGACTTCCGTAATGCCGTACTCGGAGAGCGCCACAACGTGCATGCCGGCGCGTTGCGCTGCCTGGATCAACTCGCCGCAGACTTGATCGACTTCGGCCACGTCCTGCGCAATTCCGGGATGGTTCGGTCCGAGGCGCTGCAGGTTGTAATCGAGATGCGGCAGGTAGACCAGGGTCAGGGTCGGCTGATTTTTTTCAAGAACATGCAACGCCGACCGGCCGATCCAGCGTGTGGAGACGATGTCCGCAGCCGGCCCCCAGAAGCGGAACAGGGGGAACTGGCCGAGCGCCTGCTGCAGCTCGTCGCGCAACTCGGCCGGATACGTGTGAATGTCGGGAAGCTTGCGCCCATCGGCCGGGTACATCGGCCGCGGCGTGACCGCGATGTCCGCGGTGGAATACATGTTGTACCACCAGAACAGCTTCGCACAGGTAAAAGATGGATCGCGCCTGCGCGCCGCATCCCATATCTTCTCGCCACCGACGAGGCGGTTTGACTGGCGCCACAACCAGATTTCGGAAAGATCGCGGAAATACCAGCCGTTGCCGACGATGCCGTGGTCGCGTGGCAATGTCCCCGTCACGAACGTGGATTGCACCGTCGTGGTAACAGCCGGCGTAACGGTGCGCAACGCTCGTACCGCCCCCTGCTTCGCCAGCGCGGCGAGGTTCGGCGCATGGGGCAACAGGGCGGGCGTCATGCCGACAACGTTGAGCACCAGCGTGCGGTTCATGGCTGCCGCAGTGGCTGCTTTACTGTGTTCACCTGCTTCTCCTTGGTTCCCTGGCGGCCCGTCTGTCGCGGGCCTGCGGCAATTCCAATGTGGGAGTGTAGCGCAGACACCGGCATCGGATGCGAGTGGCGCCGCCTGGCGGCGCGATGCGCCACCCCCCTGGGGAGCGGTCCCCGGGAGAGCCGGGGGAAATACCGGAAGGGTCAGCTGGTATCGCCGCGCAATTCGTCGGTTTCGGCGCTGCTGGCGATCAACCCATGGCTGAGCGCAATGCGTACGACCTGCGCGGTATTGCTGACATCGAGCTTATGCTTGATGTTCGACTGATAGTTGGCGACCGTCTTGTACGACAGGCACAGGATCCTGGAGATATCCTGCAGCGTATGACCCGCCACCAGCAGGCGAAAGACTTCGAATTCGCGGGCCGACAGCGCGTCGATCGGATTGTCCCGGCCGCGCAGCATCTGAACGGCCAGTTCCTGCGCCATTTCGTGGCTGATATAAAGCTTGCCCTGAGCAACCAGGCGCACGGCCTCGACCAGCACTTCCGGCGCGGCCGACTTGGTGACGTAGCCGCGCGCGCCGGCCTGCAGCGCGCGTGACGAAAAGACCGTGTCCTCATGCATGCTGAACATCAGGATTCGCGCCTCCGGCAACCGCGCGACAATGCGCCGCACGACCTCGATGCCGCCCAGGCCCGGAAGATTGATGTCCATCACCGTGACATCGGGCTGCATGTCGCAGACGATGCGATAGGCCTCTTCGCCGCTCG
>JANXVW010000117.1 GCA_025351455.1 Betaproteobacteria bacterium
ATGCGGGATTGCAAGGAGGAGCCGATCATGGAACACAGCTACAAGTTCTCCGTCACCCACATCGATACCACCGAATTCAAGGACGACGGCCTGCGCCCGTTCTTCCAGTACCGCGATCTCGGCATACGCGATGCCACCAACGGCGGCTTCGTCGCGCACGTCATCCGCGCCAAGCCTGGCATGCACGCCGAACCCACGCTGCATCATCACCAAGTTGGTTTCCAGATGGTGTACGTGCTCAAGGGCTGGGTGAAATTTCATTACGATGGCGTCGGCGAGGTCACGCTCAAGCCGGGCTCCTGTGTGCATCAGCCGCCGGGCATCAGACACATCGAGATCGATCATTCGGACGATCTCGAGTTGATAGAAATCGTGATGCCAGCGGATTTTGCGACGGTGACAGATGGAAAGCCGTGAATGTCGTGAATGTCGTGAATGCCGTGAATGCCGTAACTTCCAATGTAAAAGCGTTCAAGCATTTCGGATTGACGGCCTTTGCGACATTCACGAGATTCACGGCATTCACGTATTCACGGCATTCACGAACAACCCATCCCGAACTAACCAATGACCCTCACTCCCCGCCAGCTTCGTTAGCCAGGATCCCCATGCAATCCGCAGAATCGCATTCCCTGCGCACCGTCGCCGCCCGGCTCACGCCGGGCGAGGACCTGCGCGACGCGATCGAGCGCCTGGCGCACGAGCATCACGTCGAGGCGGGCTGCGTACTCAGCGCGGTCGGCAGCCTGACGATGGCCACCATGCGTCTTGCCGGCGCGGAAACCTTTGCGAAATTCAGCGGACCCTTCGAGATCGTCTCGCTGTCGGGAACGATCTCGCCCAACGGCGTGCACCTGCACCTGTCCATTTCCGATGCCGCTGGCAAAACGATCGGGGGACATCTTGTGCATGGCTGCGTGGTCCATACCACTGTGGAAATCGTGGTCGCCGACATGGGCGGCGTGCGCTTCGCGCGCGTCCCGGATCCCGCCACGGGATACAAGGAACTCAATATCCGGGGCGCCGGCTAAGCGGGTTGATACAAAGGCAAATGTTCACCGCAAAGTCGCAAAGGAACGCGAAGGAAGAGAAAAAGCGGCAATGGATGCGTAGGTATATAGGGTCACGTTGGAATATGACCCTTCGCGAACGAACCGGAGACCAATTTTCGCCCACTACGACAGTAACCGATATTATTTTCGTTCCTGTCAGGTTTCCTTTGCGTTACTTGGCGTCTTTGCGGTTTAATATTTTTAAAAAGCATTTAGATAAACGAGGAGAAAAACAATGGCACGCACACCCATCAATCCGGGCGCGATCGACTGGTCGGGCGAGAATCCGGGGATGTACCTGAAGGACAAGGCCGACGGGGCGTTCGTCACGCTCATCAGTTATTTCCGCGTGATCCATTCGCCGCACGGCAAAGGGCATGCGGCGTTCATGCTGCTTGACCCTTTCGGCGATGGCAAGAACCCGAAGAAGCCGAACCTGTGCCTGACCGATAACGAACCGCTCGCCGACTACGTGAAAAAGGGCTTCGTGTCCTACTTCGGCGCCTTCAAGGGTGCGACTGGCCTCGCGAGCCTGCAGGTGAAGCCCGCGTGGGACTTCATGGCGGGCGGCGACGGCAGCAACGTGCATACTGAATGGTTCCGCTCCGCCGTCGGACAGGTCCAGTTATCCTGGAACAAGCTGGGTGCGCCCTTCCTGGTCGAGTTTGACAAGGAACACTCTGCCACCGGCAGGCACGAAATGATTTCATTGTTCGTCGATTCGCGCTCCTGCAGCGCAACCCTCAACGGCAATCCTGTCGCCGGCCAGGCCTTCCCTCGCGAATTCGCCGGCAAGAAGGACAGCAGTACGGCTTTCCTCGCGTTCAGCGAGACGTGGATAAAGGCCTGAAGGGCCGTGACGGCTTTTATGCGTTTTCCTGCGAAGCTACGGCGCGTGCCTGGAAGAATGCTTCCCCACCGACCGCCCGGGCTTTGCACTTCCGTGCTGCTGGTGCTTTCCCCGCGCCCCGATTTGCGACACTGACTGGTTGCTTCAAACCCGATCCGGAATGCCGATGTGTTTGGGCTGGCGCCGGGGGCCATTTACTGGCTCACTATCCTGATCGCAGTCAGCAGGCAGCCGACAAGGAAGAAGCCGCCGCATATCGGAAAGATCCGATCTGCAAACCACTTTGGCAGGAAGATATCGGATACGCTGCCATTGACCGCGCCAAGTCGCTCAGCCACGGCGGTCAGCGGGCACCTTCCGCCGAACGCAGCGAGGACCACGCCCTCAACAACAATCGCCGCTATTGCGCCCCATGTCCAGGGGGTGATGCGATTGAAGGCCCCTGACAGCAGTACGTATGCGACGCACGCACTCAACACGGCAAACACGATCGTGTGGATTAATTTGATGTGCAGGACTGTCAGTTGCACCCGTTTGCTCTCAAGGGGAAGATGCACGCGTCGGTGGGCATTTATTCTGCTGCGGTGAATCCGCATTCTGGGCACGTGATTACGGAATTCGTTTCGGCCTCCACGGTCACTCCAATGACGGCCAGCGCCGCACTAAGCTGCCGCCGGAGTGCGCAGCACGGAAGGTACGGAACGGCAATGCCATTCGGCGGGCAGCTGACGTACTTGTTAAACACGTATTTCTCCTACTCGCGAATCCGAACTTGATCGGGTTCAACAATCCATAGCCTTGCTTGCACCAGCTCGCCGGGCATTGGCGCAAGGGCGCCGCGCAACAGTGCGAGCGTGTTCTCGACGCTTTGCGTGTGCGGGCGGAGAATCCAGATTCCGTTATGGCTGGATGGCCGGTAGAGGCGAATATCGGAGAAATCGAGGTCGAGCGCAATCAGCACTCGATTTTCGGTCTGACACGCATCAAGGACCCTGGCATCAGGATTCCCTCCGAGCCGTTCGTCAAGAACCGTTTCTACGTCATGACCGGCGTCGCGAAGCAATGCTCCGGCATCCTTCGGAAGATTTTCGTCCAGCTTGAACCGGACAGCCATCCGTACAGTAAGCAGGGATTGGAACGATGCGTTCCCGAGCCAGATCGGCAGCGTAGCCGAGTGCGGCTGGAATGTGCTCAAGTTTCAACGACGGGTACTGGTCAAGGATACCTTCAGGCGTCTCACCGGCCGCCAGATTGTCGCGAACTACAGACCCGGGAATTCTCGTGCCTCGGAAGCACACAGTTCCGTGCATTATCTCGGGATCGGTAGTGAGGTAGGGTTTCCAGTCCATGGCAGCAGTTCCGTTAGCGATTACCAATATAGCACCGTGCATCCGTTCGTGCCCAACGTCTGGGTGAATGGCGGACCAACCCACACGACGACTGATATGGCGCGGCGCCAGCGGCCCGTCCGTTCGACCTCGAGTTAGATGGAAGCATCCTTAAACGCCTTGAGTACCGCGTTTATGCGTGTCTGGTAACCAGGCCCCTGTGCCTTAAACCATTCGAGTACTGCGGCGTCCACGCGAAGCGATATCGAGGTCTTGCCGGATGCGGGCTTCAAGCCTTGGCGCGCGATGCCGCGGACAATGTGCTTCACATCCGCCTCGGGGTGCTCGGTTGACCGCTTGATGTCCTTGTCCTTCATACTTCGGACTCGCGCCCAATCGGTTTTAGAGGCTTTGGAAGAGGATGGTCGTTTCACGCTTTGTTGCCTTTCGAAAAGAGATAATGTGGATGCGGTCTTTCGTTTCGGTATGGACTATTGACACCGGAAGACCCTCCAGCAGCCCCAAGGTTACGAATCGTTTCTCCTCGTACCGGAAGCGGTCATCTTCAAAGGTAAACGTGGCGTCTTCGAATACCCGCTGCGCATCCACAAAATCCAGCCCGTGGTCCTTCAGGTTTCGCCTGCGCTTAACCTCATCCCAAGTGAACCGCATAAGAAAGTGTATATTCGAAGTGTATATACGTCAAGGAGCTCGAATCTGCTGCCGTATAACTTTTGAATTCAGCGGCCGCCGCTAGGCGGTCCGCTGCAATTGCTTGTTGGGCACTCGAAACTGAGTGCATGACCCCCACCTGTTATTACCTCCACGAATCATTCATCGACTTGAAGCTGTACAGTTTTAATAGTCCTCACGATCGAGACAGAATCGGACTGAATGCGTTCTGTGAGACCCTTTGGGGAACTGGCCACAACGAAGGCCCCCTGATCTTCCACTGCTTTAGCGAACTCAGGTGATTTGAGCACGGCCACAATCTCCTTATGAAGACGAGCAATAAGATCCAGCGAAGTTTTGGCTGGGACCAAGAGCGCGAACCAGAGCTGCTGCTCGACACCTGTTATGCCTAACTCGCCCAGTGTGGGCACATTTGGAAGGGCAGGAATGCGTTTCAATCCGGTGACGGCCATAGCGTGGAGTCTACCGGCCCGAACGTTGGGCAGCGCCGCAAGCGGGCTGATGAACATCATGGAAACCTGAACATTTCGCCGACAAGATGCAGTGTTGTACCTGGACCTGCTGACGCATAAGTTAGCTCGCCGGGCTTTCGGCGCGCAAGCGCGATGAGATCGGCTGCACTCTTTACTGCCAAGGAAGGCGAAACGACCAATACTAACGGCATGTCCGTAACGATGGTAATTGGCGCGAAGTCGCGTTGCGGATCGAAATCGATGTTGGCGTGTAAGGCCGGTTCGATAACAAGCGTAGCGGTACTTGCAAAGAACAAAGTGTGGCCGTCAGGCGCAGCGCGCGCGGCAAGACCGGCGCCAATGCGTCCACCAGCACCGGGTCGATTGTCTATCACTACAGGTTTTCCGAGTCGTTCGGCAAGGCCTTTCGCGATGAGACGCGCTTGAACATCGTTAGCACCACCCGGAGGAAACGGCACGATGATTGTAATCGGCTTGGTCGGATACTCGATCGCGAATGAATTCTCAGCTAGAGCAAATACAGCGATGCAACATATCCACGCGATAACGACTCTGGTGATGAACAAGTCGCGTACCGGATTGGTCTGGTGTGCGCTACACATAAGCTTTCTCCTCGACGCCCAACGTCCGAATTGTGTGGCGCCGACAGGCGTCCGCACCAATGAATTGTTAGATTTCACCGGCTTTTTCCTGAAGCAATTGGAACAGCTTCTCAATTCCGCTAGTGAATTCCTTAATTTCAGCCACTAGCAGATCATTTCGAATCTTAATTGTTTGGCGAAAATTACTCATGGCGCCTGACGTATCTTTGTATGCTTGGCGGCTATTAGTGCCAGCATTCAAATGCAATGCTCCAATCGAAGCATCTCGAAGGCCAGTAAGAAGCTCGGTCTGTATTAGCAGCTTGTCCGGGAGGTTTGCTTTTAAGAGATCCCAAATTCCATCTTTGAACGGCAGCATCGGCACAAGTAGGTAGCCCTCCGAGAGCATCTTTGATTCCTCATCGAGCAGCTTTAGGTTGGCTTTTCCGATCTCCACGTTCTCATCGAGTTCGTGCTTAACGGCGCGAACAATCGCTTGATTGCGACATTTTTCTTCGCGTCGGATTTTCCAGAGATCCCATGCCATCGTAAATCCGAAGCCGGCAAGGGTGGCCGCGGATCCACTAATTACACCTAGGACAAAGTCGCTCAGCTCCGGCATGTTTGGTGAAATCTAACGTGAAGTCGACTTCCTAAATGCAGCTTATCTGGTAAGCGATGACATTGCGCCGCATGCAGTGAATTGATTCTCCGGAAAGATACAGAAAATGCAAGTCGGCCAAAATACCGTGACTACGTGACTATCGTGACTGCGTGACTGTCGTATAAAGGCGCTCCGTATCTCGTTTCCTTAAGCGTTCTTGTTTTACCTCCACAGCAGTCACGATAGTCACGTAGTCACGATAGTCACGGCTTCACCCGACAATACTGATCTCCACCGACCCCACACCCTCGATCGTGTACTTGTAGTGCTCGCCGGCTTTGGGAAAGCGGGTGGTGACCCAGCTTCCGGTCAGCACGATCGCGCCCTTGTTCAGCGTTTGCCCGAGTTCGTTAAGGTTGTTCGCCAGCCAGCGCAACGGTTCGAACGGATGGCCCAGCACGTCGGCGCCCTTGCCTTCATCGATGACCTTGCCGTTGCATTCCAGCACGCTCGTCGCCGTACCGAGATTCGGCCAGGTGTTCCTGAACTCGCCGAGCACGTTGCCTTCATTCCACGAGTTGTCCGCGACCAGGGAAAGCAGGTCTAGCGGGTAGTCGGAATTGCGGTCGTCGATGACTTCGAAAGCGGGGCACACGGCATCCACCGCGGCGGCGACTTCATCGAGTGTGTAGGGCTTGCCGCGCGGGGTCAGCGAAGTGCCGAGGCGGGCGCAGCATTCGAACTCTATGCCGAGCCGGCCGAGTTTGGAAAGGGAAAGCGATACGCCGCTCTGGTGCACCCGCTTCTCGAAAATCACGCCAGAATTCGGATGATTGACGCCGCACATTTCCTGCATGCGCTTCGAAGTCAGACCGATCTTGTAGCCGACACGCCGGCCGAGGACTGCTTCCAGCCTTTTCACGTAGGCCGCCTGGATCGCATACGCGCCCGCCAGGTCGGTGGCGCCGTAGTCCCGCGCAAACGGCACGATCTTGCTTCTTGCGGCGTGATCGCGCATCAACGCAGCCGCCGCTTCTTCTGTTCTCACATTCATGCTGTTTTTCTCCTCTGTGCGACATAATACTGCGTCCTTTGCGTTCTCTGCGCCTTCGCGTTGGGTGGAGACAGTTTTAACTAAATGGTGAGTGAAATGAGCGGACCACTGAAAGGCATTAGAGTCCTCGACCTGACGCGGGTGCTGGCGGGGCCGTACGCCACGCAGATCCTGGCCGACCTCGGCGCGGAGGTCATCAAGGTCGAAAGGCCGGAAACGGGCGACGACACGCGTGGCTGGGGGCCGCCGTACGTGAAGGATGCTCAGGGCAACGACACGGCCGAGACGACGTATTTTGCCGGTTGCAATCGCGGCAAGAAATCGGTCGTGCTGGATCTTTCCGATGCGGACGCACAAAAGAAGGTTCGCGAACTGGCAGGCCAGTGCGATGTGCTGGTGGAAAATTACAAGGTTGGCGACCTCGCGCGCTACGGCCTCGACTACGTAGTGCTGCACGACTTGTACCCGGGATTGATCTACTGCTCGATCACTGGCTTCGGTCAGACCGGACCGTACGCGGAGCGTGCGGGCTATGACCCGATCGCGCAAGCAATGTGCGGCATGATGAGCGTCACCGGTGAACCGGAGGACAAGGCGGACACGACGCCACAACGGGTCGGCGTTGCGGTGGTCGACCTGATGTCCGGCCAATATTCCGTGATCGGCATTCTCGCGGCGCTGCTGCACCGGAAGGAAACCGGCGAGGGCCAGCACATCGATATCGGGCTGCTCGACGTCGGCGTGGCGTCGATGGCCAATATAGGCTCGGCTTATCTCGGTGCCGGCGTCGTCTCGAAGAGAAACGGCGGCGTACACCCGAGCGTCATGCCGTCCCAGGTATTCGAATGCGCGGATGGCTATGTGATCGTTGCGGCTGCGAATGATGCCCAGTTCCGGAAACTTTGCGAGGCGGCGGGCCGGCCCGAGATCGCCACAGACGAGCGCTTTGCGACGAATTCGGCGCGGGTGCGCAATCGCGCGCAGGTCACGCCGCTGCTCGACGCGATATTCCGCTCCCGCCCGGTCGCCGAGTGGAGCGGTGCATTGGCCAGAGCGGGCGTTTCCTGTGGCCCGATCCTTTCCATCGACAAGGTGTTCGACGATCCGCAGGTCCGCGCGCGTGGCATGGTGGTCGAAGTCCCGTACGCGCCGGCTGGAACATTGAAGATGACGGCGAGTCCGATCAGGATGTCGGCAACGCCGCTCGATTCCGCAAAGCCGCCGCCGCTGCTCGGCGAACACCAGCAGGAAGTCTTCCGGACAACGGGCTTCAGGTAAACCATGACCACCCAGGCGCAAAAGGGCGAGCAATTCGCAAGAAGCCATGTCGAACCGGGCATCGTGGTCCTGCCGAATGCGTGGGATGCCGGCAGCGCTATCATGATGGCCGAGGCGGGATTCCCGTCGATCGCGACTACCAGCGCCGGCATCGCGTTCACCATGGGATTGCCTGACGGGCAGCACGTCAGCCGCGATCGCATGCTCGAGTGCGTCTCAAAGATCGTCGCGGCTGTTCCGGTGCCAGTGACAGCCGATCTCGAGGCGGGTTATGGCGCCAGTCCGGAAGATGTCGCGGCGACCGTGCGCGGCGCAATCGAAGCGGGGGCGGTGGGTTGCAATATCGAGGATGCCACTGGACGCAGCGAACAACCGTTGTTCGATTTCGAACTCGCCTGCGATCGCATCCGCGCCGGGGCCGAGGCAGCGCGAAGCGCCGGTGTGCCCTTTGTCCTGAACGCCCGTACCGATCCCTATCTGGTCCGCTACGGTTCCGCCGACGTCAACTTCGCGGAGACGGTAAGGCGTGCGAATGCTTTTCGCGAGGCCGGAGCGGATTGCCTGTTCGTGCCCGGCCCGATGGATGCCGAGACGATCAGCAGGCTCGTGTGCGAAATCCGTGGGCCCCTGAATGTTCTCGGCACGCGCGGCGGATCGGCCAGTGCGTTGAGTATTCCCGAGCTCGGGCGGCTGGGAGTCAGGCGAGTCAGCATAGGCGGCAGCCTGTCGGTTGCGGCGTTGGGTTTTGTGCAGCAGGCGATGCGCGAATTGCGCGAACACGGCACGTTCCGCTACGCGCCGTCGGCTCCCTCCAACGCCAGCATCAATGCCATCATGGCCAGGTATCGCAACTGATGCGGCGCGCCTGCCTTTTCGCCTTTTCCGCGCTTTGTCTTGCCCTGATGGCTGGTTGCGCACCCCAGCCGGAGAGGCCGTTGCCCGCTCCTGTGGTTGTCGCTAAGCCGGCAGCCCGACCCGGCGCCATTTCGAAAATGTCCACCAGGGATATCCAGGCCATCACGGCCTATCACGACAAAGTGCGCGCCGATGTCGGCGTTGGTCCGATCAAGTGGTCCCCGGCGCTGGCAGCCTACGCGCAGGCATGGGCCGACCATCTTGCTGCCACGGACTGCCGGATGGTGCATCACACCGAGGGCACGTACGGCGAAAACCTGTTCCAGGGAACCGCGGGCTACTACACCGCCGTGGACGCGGCCAAGGCGTGGGAAACCGAAAAGAAGGATTACCACGGCGGCGCGCTGACGCAATCCAGCTGGCACCCGGCGGGCCACTACACGCAGATGGTCTGGCGCGATAGCACCGCGCTCGGTTGCGGCGAAGCGATCTGCAACAAAACCTTGATCGTTTCCTGCAACTACGACCCGCCCGGCAACTACCTCGGCCGCCGGCCTTACTAAAGCCAAGGCAAATGCTCACCGCAAAGAGTCTTTGCGGTGCAAACTGCTCTATGCACGAAATACCCGCGCGATGCTAGGATTCTGCAAGGGAGACAACCATGTTCATCAATTGCGTCGCGTACGAGGGCGGAAAGAAGCTCGCCGACATCCAGCCCAGCGAAATTCACAGTTACGTCTGCCAGCCGGAGTGCTTTGTCTGGGTCGCGCTGTTCGAGCCCACGCGCGAGGAACTCGCCGCCATGCACAAGGAATTCGATCTGCCTGCCCTGGCGGTCGAGGACGCGCTCAACGGCCATCAGCGGCCCAAGATCGAGGAATACAGCGACACATTGTTTGCCGTCTTGCACATCGTGGAAATGGTGGGGGATGAGTTAGCGGTCGGTGAGGTCGATGTCTTCGTCGGTCGCAACTACATCCTTTCCGTGCGCAACCGCACGCAGACTGGCTTCCTGGGCGTGCGCGCGCGCAGCGAGCGCGAACCGGAGTTGTTGAGGCACGGTGCCGGCTACGTGTTATACGCGATCACGGATGCCGTGGTGGATCGTTACTTCCCCGTACTCGACAACCTTGAAGTCGAACTCGAGGAAATCGAGACGCGCATTTTCGCGGGCGAGAACAACCGTGCCATCATCGAAGCGCTGTATGGATTGAAGCAGAAACTGATGATCCTGAAACACGCGACCAGCCCGCTGCTGGAGGCGATCGGCAAACTCTATGGCGGACGCGTGCCTTACCAGTGCGCGCGCCTGCAGGATTATTTCCGCGACATCTACGACCATCTGGTGCGTCTGAACCAGTCGATCGAAAGTCTGCGCGAAATGGTAACGACTGCGATCACGGTGAACCTGTCTCTGCTGACCATCCAGGACAACGAAGTCACCAAGCGCCTGGCATCCTACGCCGCACTGATCGCGGTCCCCACCGCCATAGCCGGCGTGTACGGCATGAATTTCAAGCATATGCCGGAGCTCGAGTGGGAACACGGCTATCCGCTCGCCATCAGCATCATGGCGGCGCTCGACTTTTATCTTTTCTATCGCTTCCGGAAGTCCAATTGGCTGTAACCCGCTTGCACACCGCATCAGACCTTAACGCAAAGACGCAAAGGCGCAAAGGGAACGCAAAGAAAAACAAAGAAATGTGGGGAGTAATACAAACAAGCGGCGTGCTTACGCGCCTTGTAACCAGGACCACCGAAGGTCCTATTCACTCTCGATAAGTTATCTCGAATTGCCTTCCTTCGCGTTCCCTTTTCGCCTTTGCGTCTTTGGGGGTGGGCCGTAGGTGCCGCGCGAAGCGTGCAAGGCGGTGTTAGGATTCGGGCGCGAGGCGAAAGCCAATAAAAACATGACGGGGAGAAAGCAATGCTGAGTTACGACGTGGTCGAGTGGGGCAAGCCTTTGCAGAAAGCGGAAAAGGCGACGCCGAAGCCGACGGGTACGGAAGTGCTTCTGAAGCTCAAGTACTGCGGCGTATGCCACAGCGACGTGCACATCCGCGACGGCTACTTCGACCTGGGCGGGGGCAAGCGTTTCAACATGAGCGATCGCGGCATGAACCCGCCGGTGACCCTGGGCCACGAGCCTTTCGGGACCGTGATTGCTGCGGGACCGGACGCGAAGGATGTGCCGATCGGCCAGGACCGGCTGGTATGTCCGTGGATCGGCTGCGGGAAATGCGCGCGTTGCCGCGAGGGCATGGACAACCATTGCATGGCGCCGCGCTGGATCGGCATCCAGCGTCCCGGCGGCTATGCCGATCATCTGCTGGTGCCAGATGCAAAATATCTCGTCGATGCGAGCGGGATCGATCCAATGTGGGCGGCGACCCTGTCGTGCTCGGGCCTGACAACTTACTCGGCAGTGGCGCAATTGAAGCCTATCCCGCGCGACGAATGGGTGGCGGTATTCGGCGCCGGTGGCCTCGGCCTGATGGCGATCGAAATGCTCAAAGCCATCGGCCACCAACGCATCGTGGTCATCGACATCGACGACAGGAAGCTCGAGGTGGCGAAGAAAGAAGGGGCGGCCGCGACGGTCAACGGGCGCGATCCCGATGCGGCGAAGAAACTCCTGGAAGCCGCGGGCGGGCCGTTATACGGTGCTGTCGATCTGGTGGGCGCCGCCGACACGGCCACGCTTGCGCTCGGCGCCCTGCGCAAAGGCGGCAAGCTGATCGTGGTGGGGCTTTACGGCGGAGAAATTCCGGTCTCGCTGGTCATGGTGGTGCAGCGCGCGTGGCGCATCCAGGGATCGAGCGTGGGCAATGTCGCCGAACTGAAGGAAGTCATCGCGATGGCGCGCGCGGGAAAAATCAAGCCGATCCCGATCGAGAAGCGCCCGCTCGCGGAAGTAAGCCGGACGCTGGATCAGTTGAAAGCGGGCAGTATCCTCGGGCGGGTGGTGGCGGCCATCGACTAACTCAAACGCTGAGCAGCAGGACCTCAAGTTCACGCAGGCTCAGCGCGCCGTCGTGGTCGAGGTCGGCTGCGTCAAACCGGCTCAGCAATCGCGGATCTTCTTCGCGAAGTTCGTCGCGGCTGATCTTGCCGTCGGCGTTCAGGTCGATTTTCATCCAGATGGGCTGGATCTCGGCGGGTTGGTAGTGATGGGCCGCGGTCGGGGGCGCCATGGTGGCGAGCAGCCCGGCGGAAACCAGCAATGGCAGGGCGGCGAGCAATTGGGCAAAATGCCGGGACTTCGCTTTATGATTTTTCATTCTCTACCTCCAGTCTTGCCTTGATCCCAAGAAACATTCGCTTGTACTGCGTCGTCATTACAAGCTTCGTGCCAGCAGTCCCCTACTGTCGCGATTTCAGCGGCTTGAGCCCCATGCGTAAGGTGAAGACCAGGAAAAATTCCGCACGACTGTAGCCAGATGGAGTCAATGCATCGTGTATCAATCCTGATACGCTTGTTTAGAAGGAAAAAGTTCTGTCGCCCATTGGGGACAGCGGTCACGCCCCGTCCGCACCGAAGCTAGAATGATCACTAACGCCGGCGCTATCGCGGCGACAACGCCGAACTGGAGCGAAAAAAATGAGCAAAGAGCTCAGTTTCACGCCGGCCACCGAGCTGGCGCGCATGATCCGGGAGAAAGCGGTTTCGCCGCTGGAAGTCATGCGCGATACGATTGCGCGCGCGGAAGCCCTCAATCCGCGGCTCAACGCGATCTGCACGCCGACTTTCGATGCGGCCATGAAGGCCGCGGCTGAGGCCGAAGACGCGGTCATGCGGGGTC
This sequence comes from Betaproteobacteria bacterium, assembly GCA_025351455.1. GTDB lineage: Bacteria > Pseudomonadota > Gammaproteobacteria > Burkholderiales > JACQAP01 > JACQAP01. The sequence continues at coordinate 12,572 of JANXVW010000117.1, forward strand.
GTCCGCTGGGCATCCTGCATGGCGTGCCCACCACCATCAAGGACCTTGCGCTCACGCGCGGCGTGCGCACCATGAGCGGATCGCATATCCACCGCGACCGCATTCCGGATCTCGACCATCTGCACGTCGAGCGCCTGCGTGCAGCCGGCGCAATTTCGATCGGCAAGACCACCGTCTCCGAATTTGGCTGGAGCGGTGTCAGCAACAGCCCGCTCACCGGCATCACGCACAATCCATGGAAATACGGCATGAATGCCGGCGCCTCCAGTGCCGGCGCGGGAGTGTGTGCGGCGGCCGGCATCGGGCCGCTCCATCAAGGCTCCGATGGCGCCGGTTCCATCCGCATGCCGGCGGGATTCTGCGGCGTCTACGGCATCAAGCCATCGCACGGGCGCGTGCCTTACTGGCCGACACCGGCGAACGGTCTGATCTCGCATGTCGGACCGCTGACGCGCACTGTCGGCGATGCAGCACTGATGTTGCAGGCCATGGCCGGACCCGACGACCGCGACATGACCAGCCTCGAATCCCCGCCGCAGGATTTTGTCGGGCGCCTCGACGAAGGTATCGCCGGTTTGAGAGTCGCATTCAGTCCGGACCTCGGTTACCTGAAGGTGGATGCGGAAGTGGCCGGCCCGGTGCGCAAAGCGGTCGAAGCGTTCCAGGAACTCGGTTGCAAGGTTGAGGAAATCAAGCCGGGCTGGGACAACCCGATCGAAATGGAGCACCTGCACTTCGCAGCGAATTTCACCAGCCGCCTGGGGCCTCTGCTCGACGAATGGGAAGACCGCATGGACCCCGGCCTGGTCGCGCTGGTCAAGCACGGCATGAAATTCAGTGCCGCGGAATATTGCCGGATCGACGAAAAGCGTCTCGCGCTCTACGACAAGGTGCGCGCGCTGTTCGATCGTTACGATTTGCTGCTGACGCCGACCCTGTCGGTCGCTGCTTTTCCGGCCGATCGCCTGATCCCGCCGCACTGGGAGCAGCATCCGTGGGACTGGCTGCGCTGGGCCGGCTTCAGCTACCCGTTCAACCTGAGCTGGATGCCGGCGGCGACCTGCCCGTGCGGCTTCACGCCGGCCGGTCTGCCGGTCGGATTGCAGATCGTGGCCGGCCGCCATCGCGACCTGCGCGTGTTGCAGGCGTCTCGCGCCTTCGAACGCATCCGCCCCTGGGCTCAACATCGCCCGCCTTGCTAAACATAAAACCCGTTCACCGCAAAGACGCAAAGGACGCGAAGGAAAGGGAACAACGAGGGATAGAAAACAGGATTGGGATACAACGCAATTGTTCACGAATCTGTGCCTTAAATATTTGCTGCGATGGCCCATCAGTCACTGAAGGCTCTCAACATCACAATTTTTCTCGTTTCAGTTTTCCTTCGCGTCCTTTGCGCACCCCTCCAGGGGGTACTGAAAAGAGTCTTTGCGGTGAACATTTTCTGGAGTAAAGAATGACGAGCGAAGTGGAGTGGCCGGTCATCCACAACACCGCAGCGAAGCGTTTCGAGATCAGCCTCGACGGCAAGGTTGCGTTCTCGAAGTACCTGCTTGCCGGCGAGATGATCGTCATCGAGCATACCGAGGTGCCGGTCGAGCTCGAAGGCAAGGGGCTCGCCAGTCTGATCGTGCGCACGGCGCTGGATTACGCGAGGGCGCAGAAACTCAAGGTCATGCCGCTTTGCCCGTTTACCGCGGGCTTCATCCACCGCCACCCGGAGTATCAGGACCTCGTGCTGGAAGGGTATCGCTACTGAAGGGTCATTCGGCGGTGGCGAGTTGATGCCGCCTGGAAAATTCCCGCACTAGCGGCAGGAATTCGCGGAAATCCAGTTCGAGTCCGACGTAGTGCTCCACCAGTTCATCGGCCGAATCCAGCAACCGATTCTCGCGCGTCAGGCGCTGACCCATGCGATCGAGCGCGGTGCGGATCGAACCGACGTCCGCGTAGGATTCGAGCCAATGCCATTGCGCCATCTTCGGCGCCATGTGTTGCAGCCGTGCCGGCAGCATCGCGTGCCGCTGTTCGAGGATCGCATAAATCCCGGCGGTGAATGCGCCGAGCGGCTGTGCGTGGAATTCATGCCAGTACTTCGCCAGGAAATGATCGTAGAACATGTCGATCATGATGCCGGCGTAGCGCCGCCGTTGCGCACTGATCCGCGATTTGCTTTGCAGCACCACGGGATGCGCGTCGGTAAAAGTGTCGATCTTCCTGTGCAGTACGATTGCGCGGGTAATGTCGCCGCTGTAACGCCCATCCAGCGGCCCCTTCACGAAATCCCCCAGCAGGCTGCCGAGCAAGGCGTCCTCGGACGGTTCGGACAGGTAGAGGTGGGCGAGGTAGTTCATGAAAGGCAGGGGCGTGAGGGGTGAGGGGTGAGGCGTCAGCTAAGAGCAAAGGCCAGGAAGTTTGGTGCCGCATGCGGCGTGAGTCAATGCTATTCCAGCTACACACACCCCTAAATAGATGCGCACCACGAAGGCACGAAGGACACGAAGTGGCACGAAGAAAGGCAAGTACAAAAAGGCTAATATTTTTCGACGGTGGCATCGCTGATATGTGCCCGTAAATCTAGGCGATCTGCGTACATATCCATTAGTCCAATATACATTTTCGTTCTTCTTCGTGTTCCTTCGTGACCTTCGTGCCTTCGTGGTGCGCAGTTGGTCGAGGGCAGTTGACCGAGAGAAGGGGTAATTTCGTGTCCGGCGGCTGAACGTGTATAAATGACGGCAGCCGAACAAACCTCCATTCCCCAAGCAGGCAATCCGTGAACCAGGACGACGCCCTCTATCCTTGCAGCTTTGTCATTTTCGGTGCCACCGGCCATCTTGCGGCAACAAAACTTCTGCCGGCGCTTTACCGGCTGGAGTTGGCCAAGCGGTTGCCGGACGTCACCAATTTCGTCGCGTTCGCGCGGCGCGACTGGAAGGACGCCGACTGGATGGCGCACATGGAGCAGGCGCTCAGGCAGAAGCTCGGCGCGCAATTCACGCCGGAGTGTTTCGCCCGCTTCGCCGCGCGTTTCAGCTACGTTCGCGGCGACCTGCAGGATGTCGACGCTTACCGGAGACTGCTCGAGGAACTGGGCAAACCGAAGACCGGCGTGTGTTCGAACATCGTCTTCTACCTCGCCGTCAAACCGGAGGATTTCAGCGCGATCGTGAACAATCTGGCGCAGGTCGGCCTGAATCGCCCGCGCGGATTGCATCGCGTCGTCGTGGAAAAGCCGTTCGGCGAAGACATCGAGAGCGCGCAGAAACTGAACCAGCTTTTGCACCAGCATTTCGACGAACGCCAGATCTATCGCATCGACCACTACCTGGCCAAGGAAAGCGTGCAGAACCTGCTCGTATTCCGTTTCGCCAACCTGATGATCGAGCCGCTGTGGAACCGCAATTTCATCGACCATGTACAGATCACCGTGGCCGAGCAGGCAGGCATCGAGACGCGCGCGGACTACTACGACAAGTCGGGCGCACTGCGCGACATGCTGCAGAACCACATGATGCAGTTGCTGACTCTGGTTGCCATGGAACCGCCGGCCGCGCTCGAGGCCGACACGCTGCGCGATGAAAAAGTGAAAGTGTTGCGCTCCGTGCGGCCGTTCGCCGCCGAAGAGATTCACGCTTCTGTGGTGCGCGCGCAATACGGCCCCGGCATGGTGGAAGGCCAGCCGGTCCCCGGCTATCTCGGTGAGGCCGGTGTTCCTGCAAGCTCGACGACGGAAACCTTTGTCGCCGCGAAATTCTTCATCGACAACTGGCGCTGGCGCGGCGTGCCCTTCTACCTGCGCACCGGCAAGCGCCTGAAGAAACAGACATCGATGATCGCGCTGCGCTTCCGCGATCCCCCGCAGCAGTTGTTCCGCGAGACCCGGCTCGGGAGCATGACGCCGAACTGGATTTTGCTCAGCCTGCAGCCCAACGAAAGCATGCACCTGGAGATCCACGCTAAGCAGCCGGGCCTGGGCATGCAGACGCATGTGATCCAGATGAACGCGGGCTACCGGCAGGACAACGAGCCGCAACCCGATGCCTACGAGGCGCTGCTCTCCGACATCATTCGCGACGATGCCACGAACTTCATCCGTTTCGACGAAGTCGAGTGGGCGTGGCGGGTGGTGGATCCGATGCTCAAGTACTGGGAACGCACGCCGGATTCCATCCATTCCTATCCCGCCGGTACCTGGGGCCCAGCCCGGGCCGACCAGCTCTTCACCACCCCGGACCGGGCGTGGCGCAACGACGTCTGAGGCAAGCCGGCGCTAGCGGAAGCGGTATAAATAGCCGACGCGGAAAACATCGCCGTCGTATTTGCCGCTGCCGTGGCTGGCACGGGAGTCGAAATGGCTCCACCCAAAATCCAGCGCGTCATTTCCGCGCAAGGCGATGTTGACGCCCAGTTCATAGCGATCGGTTTGCGCGTCCACGCGATACGCAGTCGGCGCCCCGCCGAAGGCCGACGAGAAAACCGGGTCGGTGGCTTGCGCCTTGGAGTAGGGGGTGAGGGATGCCCATGCTGCTGTGTTGAACACGGTGAAGACTTGCCCGGCTGTATCTGGAGGCGCAACCCGATTTGACTTACGTGTGCACTTGCTACGGTGCGACTGACAGCGCCGCAGCCGAGGACCCGAAGATTTCCGAAAGGATCGTGTCGGCCCACCACGATGCGCCGCGCTACATTCTTGCGAAGGCTGACAAAGGCAGGCGCATTATCCCGGCGCCATTCAAGAATCACACCGACCTGGAACTGACTTTGATCGAGAGCCTGGTCGGGCGCAATACGCCGTTCTCCCTGTTCGACGAATCCTACGGTAGTCCGCGACGGTATTGACCTTTTCGTCCGGCTATCAAGAGCTGGAGTCGTTAGCGGCCTCCTCTCATTTCCCGGTTTCTTGACCCGCAGCGATCATCAGTCGATCACGACCGGCGCCTTTGGCCAAGTACAACGCCCGGTCGGCCGACTGGATAATCGCCTTCGTCGTCTCGCCATCTTGCGGGTAAAGCGCAACGCCAATGGAGGTCGTGATCGGTCCCACGGTCTTGTCGTCGTGCATGACAAGCAAGGCCCGCACGATCCTGAGTATGCGTTCGGCGCGGATAACGGCGCCCTTCCGATCGGTATCCGGCAGCAAGAGGACGAATTCCTCACCACCAAAGCGGCAGATGATGTCCCCTTCGCGGGTATTTTCCTGCAACGCCTGCGCGAAACTGCGCAATACGCTGTCGCCGGCATCATGGCCGAAGGTATCGTTGAACCGTTTGAAATGGTCGAGGTCCATCATCATGAGGCTGAAAACTGACCCGCTGCGTTTGCAACGCGCCATCTCCCGGTTGAGCGACTCTTCGAGAAAACGCCGGTTGTACAGCCCGGTTAACGGGTCGCGGATGGTCTGCTGGCGAAGATTCTCGCGTAACCGGATATTGCTCAGAGCCAAGGCGATCTGTTCCGAAAGCGTCACCGCCAGTTGTTCCTGACTGTTCATCCCTGCACGGGTCTCGCCAACGGCGGCGCCACGATCCGCGAAGCCGATCCACATCAGCCCCAGCAGATCGCTCTGCACAACCAGCGGGATGCACACATACGGCGCGTCTTTATGGGGCTTAGCGACATGCTCGCAGATCGCATCCTTCTGAGGATCGAGCACAATGTGCGGCCTTCCGCGCCGCAAGGCCCAGCAATCTTCCGGTTTGATCGGCGGGAGGTCGTCCTGTATTGCACCCCAGGAGGCGTACGGGTTCAGATGGTCGCGTGACGCCCTGAACAGGTACAGGACGCCGGTTTGCCCGGGGAACAGTGTTTCGCAATACTTTGGAATTGCCCTGCATGCCTCCTCGGTGGTCAGGCAGGAGATCAGGAAATTGCTCAGTTCCGCAAGCAGCGTGATTTCCCGATTGCGTTGTTCGAGCGCCTTGATGCCGTTGCTCAGTTGCTCGCGCGCCTGAATGATCTGCGCCTCGGTCTGTTCGCGACTCGTAATGTCCTGCGCGACGGAAACGATGATATCCCGGTCACCCGCGCGCAGGGCCCGGCGGCGCACTTCGACCGGAAACATCGAGCCCTCCTTGCGCCGGAGCGTCCGGCGCTCCGGCAGGGAGGCGCGCCCCTGTGTTCCGAGGGTAATCGCCTGGTCGAAAGCGATTGCCATTTCCTCCGGGGTGGCCAGGTCATTGAAATCTGTCGGCCCCATCCCGATGAGTTCTTCGCGGCGATAACCCAGCATGGCGCAGGCGGTGTCGTTTACGTCGATGTAGCGCATGCTGGCGCGGTCCACCAGGAAAATGGCGTCTGGCGAAATTTCCATCGCCGCGCGGAATTGGCGCAGGCTTTCCTCGCTGACGCGCAGTTCAACAGCCAATCGCTCGGCGCGCTGCGTGCGTTGCGTCAGGTCCGCATTGACGGCCTTGAGTGCGCCTACCATGCGCGCGTTCTGATCGGAGAGCTTGGCGTCGTAAAAGGCGATGGTCACGGTCACCAGCAACACGATGACTGTGTTGAAGGCGATCATTCCGGCGAGCCAGGTATTGTCAATTGCACCGGGTGCGGTGACGCAATACGAGTCCGGCGCGAACAGGGCCGCGGCCATCCCGGTATAGTGCATCGCGCATATTCCGCCGGCCATGATGAGCGCGGCAGCGAATTTCTTCCAGCGCGCGACAATGCCTGACAGCGACAAGGCGAGCTTGAGCGCGACAAATGCCACCACGATCGCCACGGCTATGGATGCGGCGAAGATGACGGGGTGGTAACGAATGGCTGGCTGCATCGGGATAGCCGCCATGCCGGTGTAGTGCATCGCGGCAATGCCGCCGCCGAGCAGGACGGCACCCATCGCCAGGCGGAATCCGGAAAAATGGCCGCCGCGAACCAGCCAAAGCACCAAACCCGATGAAAGAATGGCGGGCACGATCGAAAGCAGCGTAATCCGCACGTCATAACTCAGCACGATGGGCAGGTGAAAGGCCAGCATGCCGATGAAGTGCATGGACCAGATGCCCAGGCCCATCGCGACAGAGCCCCCCGTCAACCACGCCCAGACGGCGCGTCCCTTCGAATCGACGACGCGTCCAGCCAGTTCCAGCGCCGCATAGGACGCGACAAACGCTACCAGGAAGGAGCACCACACCAGCCAGAAATTATAAGTGCCTTGCATGTGCGTTATCTATCCGCGTGTGTTCGCAGGCTTGTGGCGCCGGATCAAATCCGGAACCTGTTCCGGCGGTGCGGGCTTGCTGATCAGGTAACACTGCATCTGGTCGCAGTCAAGCTGCAGCAGTAACGCGGCCTGCTCCTCGGTTTCCACGCCTTCTGCGATGACGGTCAGCCTTAGCGAGTGCGCCAGGGAAATGACCGATCTGACGATGGCGAGGCTCTCCGGGCTTTCGGTCATGCCGACCACAAAGCTGCGATCGATCTTGAGTTCGTGGATGGGCAGCCTCGCGATGTAGGCGAGAGAGGAATAGCCGGTGCCGAAGTCGTCTACCGCGATCTGCACACCGAGCCCGCGCACCGTTTGCAGGATGGGAATGATCGCCTCGACGTTTTCCATGATGACGCTCTCGGTGATCTCGATGTCGAGCGCGGCACCGGCCTCTTCAGTTTCCTGCGCCGCGTCGACCACGGTGGCGGCGAAATCCCTCTGCCGAAGCTGAATCGGCGAGACGTTGACCGCCACGCGCGGCGCCTTGATCCCGGCTGCGCTCCACTGGCGGCAGTCGTTCGCGACCTGGGTCAATGCCCAGCGCCCCGCCTCCAGGATCAATCCTGTCTGCTCCATCAGCGGGATGAACTGGGCCGGCGGAACCATGCCGGTTTCCGGGTCCTGCCAGCGCATCAGGGCTTCGAAGCCGGTGAGCTCGCGCGTCCTGACGTTGACCTTGGGCTGGTACCACAGCACCATTTCGCCGTTTTCCAGCGCGCGCCGCAACCGGTTCTCCAGTCGCAACGAATCGGCGATGCGAGCATTCATTTCCGGGCCATAAAAGAGAAACCGCGCGTTCTGCTCCTTCGCTTTGCGCAGCGCCGCTTCGGCGTTGGCAAACAGCAATTCGGAATCACTGGCGTCGCCCGGAAACATCGCGACCCCGGCGGTCGCCAGCACTCGCAACTCTTCGTTTCCCAGAACGAACGGTTGACCGAACAATGCTTCGCTGCGGGTTTCCAGGGCGCGAGCGGCATCCGCGGTGTTCGAGATACCGGAGACTGCCAGCGCGAAGCGGTTGGAGCCGACCCGCGCCACCGAGTCCTGGTCCCGGATTGCATCCTTCAGCCTCTTCGCAACCGCTTCCAGCAGTGCATCGCCAACTTGTCGGCCGAGCGTATCGTTGACCAGTCGGAAGCGGTTCAGGTCGATAAGGACCAGGGCCACGCCGGTTTGGTCGCGCTTCACTGCGCCGAGCAGGTGGCCAAGCCGGTCGAAAAACAGGTTGCGATTCGGCAGCCCGGTCAAGGTGTCGTAGTACGCCAGGTACTCGACTTTTTCCTGTTGTGCAATGAAGGTCAGCGCAAACGACACATCACCCGCGAGTTCTTCGAGGAGCTTGACTTCCTCTTCATCGAAAAAATCTTTCTCCGCGGCGTAGAGCATGAAGGCACCGACGGCCTCTCCTTTCACCGCAAGGGGCAGGCCGATGACCGAACGACAGCCGTTGGCGATTGCTTCACGCCGAATGAGGTCGATGCCGGGATTCGCCAGAATGTCGTTGTCGATGACGGGGCGCCGTTCGTTGAAAGCCCTCATGCCTACGCCGTCGGGCGCGAGCGCTATGCTGGGTTTATCGTGTGCGGACTGTGCGAAAAGCCCTGTATCGAATCCTGTCCACGCGACAGGATTGAGGTCACCGCTGGTCGCCTCGCGAAGGGCAATCCAGGCGATGCGAAATGCCCCATGCCTCTCGGCGATGCGGCAGGCCTCGTGGAGCAGTTCCTGGCGATCGTGGATGCGAACGATGGCCGAGTTGATTCCGCTCAATACCGCATGGATGCGACTCAGACGGGCGATCTTGCGCTTCTGGATCTGGCGGTCTGTAATGTCGCGGACGGTAACCAGCGCCGCGGGTTTGCCGTCCAGGACTATAGGTGACGAAGCGACCTCCACCGCCACCGTGGTGCCGTCCGACCGGATGTATACCTGCTCGCTGAGCGGGACGGGCTGCCCGGAATAGAGCCGCGCAATGCGCTGCTCGGCGATGCCCGCGCCTGCTGTCTGCACCACCGAGAGCGCCGTCTTCCCCAGCAGCTCCCCGTCATTCCCGGCCCTCATCAAGCGGACCATGGCGTCGTTGACGAACACGATACTGCCTGCCTGATGAATGATCATGGCGTCAGGCGATTGCTCCGCGAAACTGCGGAAACGCGCTTCGCTCTCCCGCAACAAGCCCTCCGCCTGTTTGCGCTCGGTGATGTCCCGGAAGATGAATTGCACCGCGTCGTCACCGATTTTCTTGGCGCTTATGTCCGCGGAAAACATGCTGCCATCCTTGCGTTTCATCATTCGCTCGTATCGCAAGACATGTCCTTCCGCGACCTCCTGAAGACGACCGATATACCTGTCCTGATCCTCGTCCAGGTGGGTCATGCCGCCATGCATTCCGGTCATTTCGCTTTCGGCGTAGCCGAGCATTTCACAGGCGCGAGAATTCACGAGCTGATAATGGCCCCGGGCGTCGGTGATGAAGATGCCGTCCGAGGCCTGCTCGATCAAGCCGCGGTATTTGGCTTCGCTCTCGCGGATTCGGCTATCGGCCCGCTTGCGTTCGGTGACGTCCTGCATCGCGCCGATCATGCGCACGCCCTTGCCCGCCGCGTCGCGCACAACGAATCCACGGTCGAAAATGTCGGCAAACGAACCGTCCGCGCGCAAGAAGCGGTAATCGTCCGACCACGAGTTTCCACTGCCTTCGATGATCCTGTGAATACCCTCGAGGATGCGGTTGCGGTCGTCGGGGTGGATCCGGGTGGTCCACGACGCGGCATCCGGTTCAACGTCTTCGCGCCGGAAACCGTAAGCACTGAAGAAATTGGCGTTCCACCAGATCGTGTCGTGTACCAGGTCCCAGTCCCAGACGACGTCGTTGGTGGCGCGCACGACAATCTCGAAACGCTCCTGACTCAGGCGAAGCGATTCCTCGGCCTGCTTGCGGTCGGTCACGTCTATGGACATGCCGCCGATCGAACGCTTGCCGCTGGCATCGTTGACCGGGAACCGGTACGCGGACATGACGTGCAACTTGCCGTCCGCAAATGGTACGGTCTCCTCGGTGTGGTCTACGCCCCCGCTCTGAAGAACCCGGGCCATGGCGGCCATGTACCCGCGGGCACGGGGCTCGGGGAAAAGCTCGAACAGGGTTTTGCCGATGACCTCATCCGCTGAGAGGCCCATGTTGGCAAGGTAGGCCCGATTGGCATAGGTAATCCTGCCTTCCGCACTGACAATGCGGGCGGACACGGGGCTTGAATCCTGGAAGACGCGAAACCGTTCGTCGCTGGCGCGCAGCGCCGCATGTTCGCGTGCCGCCAACACGCGATGGAATGCGTTCTCTACGGCGTTGGGAAGTTGATAAAGATAGCCCGGGGATTTTACGATGTAATCCGCCGCGCCGAGCTTCAGGGCCTCGAGAGCAACGGCTTCGTTGCCATGGCCCGTGGTCAGGATCACCGGGACGTCGAGCCCTCGCACATTGAAGATTTCTTTGAGCGCCTCCAGCGCATCCATGCCGGGCATCCGGTAATCGAGCAATACCACGTCAACATCGGCGACCGCACCGGACAGTGGCAGGCGCGAAAGGACTTCGTCGGCCGTACCCACGACCTCGAGGCGGACAAGCGGGGCGTAAGCGGCAAGATGCCTGTGCGTGAGGGCAACGTCGTGCTCGTTCGGTTCGGCGTAGAGCAGGCGCAGGGGCCGCGCGCGACGGGCGCTCTGCGAGCGAAAACGCGCCAATGCGGATCGCAGAGTGGGTGCAACCGCCGTCCAGTAATCGTGACGCTTTGCCAGATAGTCGTCGGCCCCCGCCCGCAGAGCTCCCAGCACGGTCTGCTCGTCGCCTTTGCCGGTGAGGACGACAACTGCCAAAGGCAGCGCGCGATGGCGCACTTCCGCCAGAACGTTGAGGCCGCTGCCGTCAGGCAGGTTCAGATCGAGGAGCGCAAGGTCGAAGCGGGCGTTCTCACCCCTGGACATGGCCGCCTGGAAATCGTCGAGCAGGGCGAACGCGCCGGCCACGCTGCCCACGACGTGCAGATGGATGTCAGGCGCCGAATTGCGCAACGCGTGCCGCGTAAGATCAACATCGCTAGGGGAATCCTCGAGATAGAGAACCCTCATTGCGCTCTTCCGCCCGCTGATCCGCGTTTCATCAGAGGTAATTGCTGCTTGGCGTATTCACGACGCCCCAATACATTTCGATTTGTCCCGCCACTTCCATGAATTTTTCGAAATCCACCGGTTTGACAATGTAGGAATTGGCGCCCACCGAATAGGCAGTATCGACGTCCGCGTCTTCCTTTGAAGTGGTGAGCACCACGACGGGGATGCGCTTGTAAACGGGATGGCTCTTGAGGGCGCGAAGCACGTCGAGTCCGGATATCTTGGGTAGTTTAAGGTCGAGCAGAATGACCACCGGCTGCGTTTTCCCGGCATCCCATTCGGCAATCCGGGCCAGCGCCTCTTCACCGTCGCGGGCGACATCGATGGGGTTGGTGAGCTTGCGTTTGGCGAAGGCGCGTTTCGTCAGATCCACGTCCATCGGGTTGTCTTCGACGAGCATGATGGGGCGCAACATGATCAGGTCCTTTGCAGGAATCTGTCTGCGCAATCGGAAGGCTGTGCCGCGTCCTCGAGCGGCAGATCGAGATGAAAGATCGCCCCTCTTCCAGGTTCGCTTTCCGCCCAGACTCGACCCCCCATGCGTTCCATCGCCTTGTGCACGATGGCCAGCCCGACACCGGTGCCCGAGTAATCCTCCGCGCGGTGCAGGCGCTGGAAGATCTGGAAGATGCGATCGTGGTATTTCATATCGAATCCTGTGCCGTTGTCGCGTACGGAAAGTATGTGCCGGCCGCCCTCCACCCTCGAACGGATGTCCAGAACCGGCGGGTCACGCCGACGCGAAAATTTCACGGCGTTATCGATCAGGTTGCGCATCACGATCGACAGGCCTTCGCGGTCGGCCCGCACCGGTGCGCAGCTGACCTGTACTGTTAGCTGCACCAGTTTGAGGTCATGGGCGCGCTCTTTCAATATCGTTTCCACAAGCATGGGCATATCGATGCGGACGGTTTGGACCGAGCGTTGCTCAAGTTTTGAGTAAGCGAGCAGATCGTCGATCAGTTGCTGCATTTGCGCGGTGGCAGTGCGGATGTTCGTGAGAAAGCCGCGTCCGTCGTCGTCGAGCTTGTTCGCGTAATCCGTCAGCAGCAACCGGCTGTAACCGTCTATGCCGCGCAACGGCGCCTTGAGATCGTGGGAAACGGAATAGGAGAACGTTTCGAGCTCCTTGTTCTTGGCATGGAGTTCGGCAGTGCGGTCGGCCACGCGCTGCTCCAGTTCCGCGTTGAGCCGGCGGATATCTTCCTCCGCGCGCTGGCGCTCGGTGACGTCGCGGGCGATGCCAACGACGATTTCACTATCGCCGATACGCAAGTACCGGCGCGCCACCTCGATCGGAAACGTCGACCCGTCCCTGCGCCGCATTGAGCGTCCGCGAGATTCGGTCATGACATGATCCGTGCCGAGTGCCTTGGCCTCCTCGAATCTGCGCCGCTGATCCGCCTCGCTGATATTGGGATTGGTATCAATCGTTCTCATGGTGAGCAGCTCCTCTCGCGAATAACCCAGCATCCGGCACCCGGTTTCGTTAACGTCGAGATAGCGGAACGTTTCGAAATCCACGAGAAAAATGCCGTCGCGAGACGATTCCATGGCCATGCGGAAACGTAACAGCGCTTCCTCGGCCCGCTTGCGCCCGGTCACATCGCGGTAGTTGGTGACGATTGCCCGCACCGCCGGATCGTGCAGCAGATTGGTCGCCACCCCTTCGAGCCACAACCATTCCCCGTTCTTGTGCCGGCGCCGCCACAATACGGGGACTGGGGTGCCCGGATTTTCCATGAGTTTCCGCACGATTTCCTGTACGAGCGGCAGGTCGTCAGGATGAGTGTTCTCGATGCCATTGCGGCCAATCAGTTCTTCGGCCGCGTAGCCCTCTACCGCCGCCACTGCCGGGCTGAGGTAGAGGATCCGGTTGTTCTGATCGATCATCGAGATGCTGTCGGCGCTGTGTTCGAGAAGGGCGCGGAAACGGCGTTCGCTGTCGCGCAGTGTATCCTCGGTCCGCCGGCGCGCGGTGTCCGCCCGATTCAGCGATACCGCGGTAAGCCAGATCAGCATCGTGAACACCACGACGTTGGCCGTCGCAATCAGTGCCAGGCCGAATTCGAAACCGTAGAAGCCTGCCCGCTCCCCCTGCAGACGCAGCCAGCCGATCAGGATCGGCAGGACGATGGCAAGCGGCAGCACGCGTCGCGCCATGGCGCTGCCGACACCGCTCGCAGTCAGGATGCCCAGCGGCCCCTCGTCGGGCCGGGTGCACAGGATTCCCACGCAAGCCGCAATCAACAGCAATGCCGTATGCACGGCCATCGAGGAAAACGGCGAAAATGCGTACAGCGTCTTCACCCCGTAGATGTAACCGGCAAGGGCCAGAAGTCCGACGACGCCTGAGAGCAGGGCGAGAGCCAGCGCCGGACGATGTCCGTGACGATTTTTACTGTCCAGCCCTAGCAGGGCGAGCGCGACGAGAAGAAAGCTAAACGATGTGGCCGCCGACATGCGGCCCGGGCTGGCGGGATCCGCGGCGGTCGGCGGCTGTTTCATCAGTACCTGATCGATGCCGAAATCCACGCTCAGCGCGTGTTCGCCGAGAGTCAGAAGGGCGACAAACGCAACGACCGCCGCCAAAATGCGTCCCGCGAAATAAATGGGCTTTCTGGCCTGTTCGTCGCTCAGGCACCAGAGCGACGCGCCGGTCAGGATGAAGCAGGCCGCCGTATTCAGTTTCATCATCACCCAATGCGGTGAGATGCTCTTGAGTGGCGCGATATCGAATATCCAGCCTGCGGTGACGAGACCGCCGGCCAGCATCAGTATTGCGCTGGATGCGCGCGGGGTGATATCGAGAAGTGAATACCGGCGAGCGTCTTTATGCAAAATCATGGTGCGGCGTGAATGCAATGCACATCAGGGTTCACGATTGCATGACGCGCGGGGAGAGGAGGGGCGCGAACAATCCTCAACCGGAACCCCCGTCGCGAGATCGACGCGTGTGCCCGAGCGCCCCGAAAGATTGTCTGCCAAAGCGCCCGCGGCATGCGGCTCGTCTTGGGGAATTCATCGAATGAATTCTCCCGTGCGCTACCGTACATAGAATTCCGTTTGAGTAATTCGTCGGTCGATCCGGCGATGGTAAGGCTATTTTCGCTCAAAGTCATACCCAGGGGCTCGATCAGCGAGGCGTTGGTCCCCCATCGATCGGGCGCCCCGCAGCGGCGGAAAGCGGCGCACCCTGGTCCTGCCGATGCTTGGCTGTGCGCAGGCAAGCATCGGCCTTGGACGGGCCGCACCCACAGGCCACTCCGGGCCGATCGAATTTTGCAAAATCCGCCTTTACACTGGAGGCCGATAGGAACAGAATTTTTACTGGCGGCCGGGACTGGGTTTCAGTCGCTTGGGTGAAGGCGATAGTAAGGCGGTTATCACCGCCTTGATGAGTACGGACCCGAAGTCGCATCAGGGGCCCCGTCTTTAAATCCTCCCACCTTGAGAGCCCGGTCAGGGCTCAGCCGTGATCGCATGGATCGCGGCCACAAATTGGACGACAGCCCCGGCGCCTCAACGCTTCGTTCGCACGTACCCGTTGGCGCGTTACAATCCCACTCTCTGATCGCTCCAAGGATATCCAATGAAACGTTATATCTTGATGTTTGCATTCCTCATGCCGCTGGCCGCCTTGGCGGGGCTGGACGAAGGGGTGGAAGCCTATACGACCGGCGACTATCCCAAGGCGCTGATCGAATTCCAGGCGCTGGCGGACCAGGGCAATATGGACGGGCAATATTTCGTCGGCTTTATGTATCACAACGGCTTCGGCGTGAAGGCCAACCAGGCCGAGGCAATCAAATGGTTTCAGAAGGCCGCCGATCAGGGCGATCCGCGTTCGCAGTACTACGTCGGCATCATCTACGCCACGGGAAAGGGCGTGGCCAAGGACTTGCCGAAAGCTGCCCTGTGGTTGACCCTGTCGGCCACCAATTCGAAGACTACCTATCGCGATTCGCTCTATACGAAAGAGGAAATCGGCAAGATCGAAAAGAAACTGACGCCCGAGCAGCTCGCCGAGGTCAAGGAGCAGGTCAAGAACTGGAAGCCGCAGAACTGATCTTCAGACAGACATGAAAAAAGCCGGGGCACGCCCCGGCTTTTTTTGCGCGCCACCTTCACTTCGTGCGCAGATAAGCGTCGTCTCCGTTGATCCAGTCCTCGCGGGGCGGCGTGAAAACGTCGTAGGCGACCAGGGTCTCCAGTGCCTCGGCAGTGTGCGGAACGTTAGCCGGAATGAAGATCATCTCGTTCGGGCCGACTTCCACCGTTTTACCTTCCAGCTTGAAGCGCCAGGCGCCGCTGGTCACGAAGGTCATTTGCTGGTTGTCGTGCGCATGCAGCGGCACGACATAGCCTTTCTCGACCAGTGTCTGACCGATCATGATTTTGCCGTCCCAGGCGAGCTTGCGGACGAATTTGTCGTTCAGCCGTTCGGCGGGAACCTTGTCCCAGTTGATGTGTTTCATGGCCTATCCCCCGCTCATTGAATGGTTGCCGTGAGCATAGCATCTTGCGCGAAATTAAAAATCCGCGGCCAGAGTTTGCGGATCACCATCACGCCTTTCCCCTCAGCTTCGCGAACCACCAGCCCAGGCCGACGAAAAGAAAACGCCAGTCCCGGAAGACCCCGGTCATGTTCGCATCCCGCCAAAAAAAACGGGGAGCGCGGGCTCCCCGTTTGCCTTGCTGCAAAAACATTCAGGCCGCAGTTTTGTTGCCGACGAAGCCGTAAGTAACGTTGTTACGCTCCACGCCCTCGCCTTCGTAATGCTCCTTCATCTGGGCAAGTTTGTCGTGGCCGAGCTCCTCGTACTCCGCCTGGATCTTGTACTTGTACAGCCGCGCCGAATTCTCGCCGAAGATCATGTTCTTGACCTTGCCGTCGGCGGCACCGAGCTGCGTCTTCCAACCCATTTTCTTCATGATGTCGTCCGGTACTTCGAGGCGGCGGAAAGCCTCGATTTGCCACTGCGGGCTGCCGTACCACACCGAGTCCGTACCCCAGACCACGTGATCCGCGCCCATCTCGTTGACGAACTGTCCGATCATCGCGGCCGCCAGACGCGGGCTGGACACGGCGACCGTCGCGAAAGTCGTGCCGAGCTCGGCATAGACATTCTTGAGGCCGTGCTTGCTCGCCAGCTCGCACACATCCGTGGTCCAGTCGATGCGCCCGGTTTTCTCGAACTTATCCATCGAGTGCTGCGGATCCTCGAGGAAGTTGCGCATCGCGCCGTGGTAAATGATGAAGTTGATGCCCGGCCAGTCTTTTGCCGCCTTGAGGACATCGTCCGGGGTGGCGTGTTTCCACACGCCGGGCCAGGAGGTTTCATAGTCGAGCGGCAGCAGGCCCTTGTGGATACAGACGTTCCGGATGCCCGCCTTCATCGCCTTTTCATACCACGGGTAGAGCTTCTCGTCGTCCAGGCGGAAAGCGGTTCCCTTGGTCGACGGCGATAGGGGATCGCCCACCGTATAGCACTTCCATGCATCCGGCTTCAGCTCGGCTATGCCGCGATCGACTTCGTCCATCCAGCCGGGCTGGTTGGGAGTGAGCACGGTGTGTCCGAACATGCGTCGTGACCCGGCTACTTTGTTGATTGCCGCGCGTGCCTGGACGATCTGGTCGTTGCTGAGCAGCCACCAGTCCGGATCGTCGAAGGGAGCCCCGGAAAGCAACGCCACCTTGGTATCGCTGTCGAGGAAAATTTCTTTCAGGTAGTTCTGGAACTTGTAGCGCTGAAGTACGAGCGGCACGTCTTTCAACATGTCGGGATTCCAGTGCTCGGATGCGTACTTGCCCAGTCCGAGCAACCCTTCCTTTTCGAAATCGTCCCGCACGAAGTGGGTCTGGTCGTCGAAGATGAACTGCTTCTTCAGCGCCTTCGCGCGCGCGTCGGACACGTCCGTATCGGCGGCTTCCGCTTCAGATACGTTCCACACCGGTCCGAACACTTCGTTCATGGCCAGGAACGCGACCGCCATGCCCGAAGCCGTCTTCAGGAAAGCGCGGCGGTCCATGTTCAGCCGGCGCGCGTACTGGTCGGCGAGTTCCTTGATGCGGCCTTCGACCTGCTTCTGCTTTTCAGTCTGCGGCAGCGGATTGTATTCGCCATTTGAAACGATCTGCGTGGGTACCGGCGACGCAAAGGCGGCGTTTTCGGCATTCGCAGTTTGTTTACGTTCTTTTTCGGTTAACCACATGCTCGGCTCCCCCTAAGGAATAGGATGTTTCATGGGCCTTCTGAACGTTCAGATAACGGCGCGCCGGACTGTTTCCACTTATTTCGCCGGCGACCCGCTCCTTCCGTTCTAGCACCTGACCGGGCAGAGTCAAGGCAAGCTTTCGTTGCGATACGGCAGGGCGGCGTCCCGCCTCATTGCTACAATGGCGGCCGCCGACCATGCCTCCATGAAAATCCTTCCCGATCCGCGTCTTTACGCGCCGTTGTCGCCGAATTTGCTGGTTAACCTGGCGCAACAGGCATCGGGACAAGGTTCCGCGATGCAGCACGAAAAGTTGGTCGTCGCAATCGGGCAGGCGCTTCAGGCCGGCGACGATCTGCTGATCGGGCAGGCGCTGATCGAATCGCCGTCCTGCGCCGCCTATCGGACGCTCACGCGCGCTCTGGACGCCGCCCTGAAAGCGCCCGGCGATGCAGCGCTGCATCTGCGTCTGTTCGCCATCCCGATCCTGCTCGTGACCGGTGGGAGCGGGCCGATGATCCTGCCCGGCGTAGTGGCGGATGTCGGCGAACTCACGAAGCTGTTTGAATTGCACGGCACGCTCGGACCGATGAGGAATTTCGGCCTGAGCGGCACGTTGGTGTCCGCGGCGGGCCTTGCCGTCCTGAAGCCGAGCACGATTTACCGAAGGTCGCGCGAGACCGGCCAGGACAATTTTGCGCCGCTGGACCTCCCGCCCGAAGACATCCGCATAACCGGCACCGAGGAGAAAGTGCATTTGCGTTTCCTGACCGGCGTTTCGGTCACTTCCGCCGATGCGCCGGGATTCACCGAGACCGCTGGCAACGTCGGTGCGTGGGGCATGCCTTTCACCCGAGCGCTGGCCGCGCAGCTCGGGCAGCCGGGCTTGTCGCTGCTGCCGATCCCCCGGCCGCCGATGAGCCCGCTGCGGGCGCTCGAGGCGGGAAGATACGCCGAGAGCGAACTCGGTTTCCAGCTGTTCCTGAGCAGCAATTTGCGCAAATTCCGTTCGCGCGTCGGCGAAGCCGACGCGGTTGTCGCCGCATGCGCCGACGGCAGCATCCGTATCCGCCTGAGTTCGCCCTTCGACGCATCGCTCTCGCCGGACTATGCCTGGGCCTTGCAACCCGGCGACGACATCGCCGCGGTCAGTACCGGAATATTCAGCCTGCTTGAAGAGTGCCGCGTGACGAACGTCACGGCCGCCGAAACTGTCCAGCCTGTTTCAGCTTCGCACTAACAAATAGATCCCGGACGTTCTCACCGCAAAGACGCAAAGGAACGCAAAGAAGAACAGGAATGTAAACGGGCGAGATATTGGCGTGCGCGGTCAATGTAGCAACCGGCGCCGCTGCTTACTTTCGAATCATTGCTCCGCGATGCTTTCCTTTGCGTCCTTTGCGTCTTTGCGGTGACATCTATTTGGGTTCGTCGAGGAAGAGCTGCACTTCGTGGAAAAGCTGCCTGCGGTTCTTTTCCATGATGACAGTGTGCGTGCCTTCGCCGATTTCAACGTAACGCTTCGACGGCGCGTTCTTCAGTAGCGGGAACAGCGCCTGGGCCATATAGGCCGGTGTGTCCTGGTCCCATTCTGCTTTTATCAACAAGGTCGGCACGCGGATGTTCGCCGCATCGTAGTAGGTCTTGCCGGAGGCCCAGTAATCGCGCACATCCTGGATGACGCCATTGGGGGCGCGCAGGAGGCCGGCTTCTTTTGAATTGGGATCGGTGGCCCAGGTCGCGTCGGTCCAGGCTTCGAACCAGCCGGAAGGAATCAGATCCGCCTGCTTGTCTTCCGGGACGCCGGTCAGCCAGCGCTTTTTTGCGCCGTCGCGGTTGACTGTGCGATAGGCGCCCAGCGGGCCGTCACCGCCGATCAGCAGTGGCGTATTGCGCAACCAGAGCGGGGCGTAGAGCACCAGCTTGTCGACCTTGTCATTGTTCGCCGCGGCATACGTACCCATGATCGACGTGCCCCATGACCAGCCGAGCAGGCTCAGTTTCGATATTCCGCGCCGCTTCATGATGTAGTCGACCGCGGCGCCGACATCGCGGACGGCGATATCGGTCGTCACGAGCGGCGCATTGTCCTTCGCCGCTTTGTCCATTTCCGGGGGTCGGGTCGAGCGCCCGTAGCCGCGCAAGTCCACCAGCCACACATCCCAGCCATGGGCGGCGATATAGTCCATCCAGGACAGGCCGTCGAGCTGAAGATCGAATGCGGTTTCCGACGGATACGTTGCGCCATGCACGTAGAGCAGCACGCGGCCGGTCGACGCGCCCTGGTTCTTCGCATGCTTGTTGCGCAGGAAGAGTTCGATGCCCGATGTGTCGGAGGGAATTCGCAGGTCTTCGGACACGAGGTCGGAAATCGCGCCCTTCAGTGTGTCATCGTGGGCCGACGCGCCGGGGGTGCAGAATGCAAGCAGCACGAAGACTGCTGCAGGCAAATAACCATGAATGCCGGTTTTCACTCGATCCTCCATATTTTCTGGTGTCGACACTTTAGCAAATCGCGGGCGGCGTCCCCCGATTACAATCCGGGCATGACCCAAATAACGACACCGTACGCCGGACTGACGCCCGACCTCATTTTGAATGCGATCGATTCCGCGGGATACCGCACTGACGGGCGCCTGCTCGCGCTGAACAGTTACGAAAACCGGGTTTACCAGGTCGGCATCGAAGACGAAAAACCGCTGGTCGCCAAGTTCTATCGCCCGGCGCGCTGGACCGACGAGCAGATACTCGAGGAGCACGCTTTTACCGCGGAACTGGCGGCGCGCGAGATTCCCGCCGTGCCGGCGCTGGTCACGGGCCATTCGACCTTGCATGCATTCGAGGGATTTCGCTTCACGCTATATCCGCGCCGCGGCGGCCGTGCGCCGGAACTCGACGATCCCGATACGCTGGAATGGCTGGGCCGTTTCATCGGGCGCATTCATGCGGTCGGCGCGATCAAGCCATTTGTTCATCGTCCCGCATTTGACATCGAGAGTTTCGGCGAGGGGCCGCGCGAGTTTCTGCTCGATGGCGAATGGATTCCCGCCGAACTTCACGATGCCTATTCCAGCGTGATCGACCAGGCGTTGGACGGCGTGCACGATTGCTTCGATCGCGTGGGCAGCGTCGTCCAGTTACGGCTGCATGGCGATTGCCATCCCGGTAACGTGTTGTGGACGGACGACGGCCCGCATTTCGTCGATTTCGACGACGCCCGCTCGGGCCCGGCCATGCAGGATTTGTGGATGCTCCTGTCGGGCGACCGCGCAGCCATGACCCGGCAGCTTTCCGATGTGCTGGCCGGATACGAGGATTTCGCGGAACTTGATCGCCGCGAGCTCGGTCTCATCGAAGCCTTGCGCACGTTGCGCATGATTCACTATTCGGCATGGCTCGCGCGCCGCTGGTCCGATCCGGCCTTTCCCGCCGCCTTCCCCTGGTTCCATACCACGAAATACTGGCAGGACCAGATCCTGGAGCTGCGCGAGCAGGTCGCCGCCATGCAGGAACCGCCGCTGGGGCCGTTATAGACTCAGGAGTCGGGTCATATCGATACCTTGACGCTCCATGTAGGCACCTTGACGCTCCCTGACAGAGTCTTTACAGTCCGACAGCCCGGGTTTCCGGGGGATTTACCTTGAGAAAACGGCGTTTTCAGCCATCTCCGAAATGAGGCATGATGATCTATCAGTGGCACGAGTTCCAAAAATCGGTGATGGCGCCCGCGGTGGCCTGGGCCGACACCGCGCGGCACCTCTTTACCAATCCGCTGAGCCCGTTGGCTTACACGCCGCTGTCCCGCAGGATAGCCGCCAACAGCGAAATGTTCGTGCGCCTGATGCGGCGTTATCCGAAGCCGGCATGGGGCATCGATGACGCCCTGGTCAATGGCGAGCGTGTGGCGATCGAGTGCGAGGTGGCGATTGACAAGCCGTTTTGCCAGTTGCTGCATTTTCGCAAGATGGTCGCCGTCGAGCAGCCTAAGCTGCTGATCGTGGCGCCCCTGTCAGGGCATTTCGCCACGCTGTTGCGCGATACGGTGCGCACAGCACTGGCCGACCACGATGTCTGGGTCACCGACTGGGTGGACGCGAAGATGGTGCCGCTCGCCCAGGGACCTTTCCACCTCGACGACTACGTCGACTACATTCGGGAATTCATTCGCTTTCTTTCACCG
Source organism: Betaproteobacteria bacterium (assembly GCA_025351455.1). GTDB lineage: Bacteria > Pseudomonadota > Gammaproteobacteria > Burkholderiales > JACQAP01 > JACQAP01. Next base: position 34,348 of record JANXVW010000117.1, read on the forward strand.
GAACTGAACGTAATGTCGGTCTGCCAGCCCACTGTGCCGGTGCTGGCGGCGGTATCGTTGATGGCTGCGGAGAACGACAAGGCCTTGCCGAAAGCCATGATCATGATGGGCGGTCCGATCGACACGCGCCGCAATCCGACCGCAGTGAATGATTTCGCCTCCGGACGTCCGCATTCCTGGTTTTCCAACCAGGTCATCATGCGCGTGCCGGCCAACTATCCGGGCTTCATGCGCAAGGTCTACCCGGGCTTCCTGCAGCACGCGAGCTTCCTGGCGATGAATCCGGATCGTCACATGGCTGCACACAAACAATTCTACAACCACCTGGTCCGCGGCGATGGCGACAGCGCAGAGGGCCACCGACGGTTCTACGACGAATACAACGCGGTGCTCGACATGCCGGCCGAGTACTACCTCGACACGATCAAGGTCGTCTTCCAGGAATTCCAGTTGCCCAAGGGGAAATGGTCGGTACATGGGGTTCCGGTACGCCCGGAAACGATCCGCAAGACCGCGCTGTTCACGATCGAAGGCGAACTGGACGACATTTCCGGTAACGGCCAGACCGAAGCCGCGCACACGCTGTGCAAGAGCATTCCGTCGGACAAGCGCAAACATCTGCTGGCCAAAGGCCTCGGCCACTACGGCATCTTCAGCGGCCGAAAATTCCGCGAGACCGTCTACCCGCAGATCCGCAGTTTCATCCGCCTCGTATCCCAGCGCGAAGCGGACCTCCGGCTGGTGCGCGTGAAGTAACGGGCAGCGGCCCGCGCGGCCGCCTCTTTCCGGATTCGCTGAAAAACCGACCGGCGTCGGCGCAAAGCAGGCGAAGTGCGCTGGACGTTTTTCCCTTTCCGATACAATACGACTGCATGCCGCGCCCGGCGCGGTGGATCCGTTTCTCCAGCATTGAACCCATTGTTGTGAACCAGTTCGTTGGGAATGAGGATTAGCGCGCCACTCGAGGCGCCGGTCGACAATCAATAATCAGGAGTGAGACATGGCTAAGGCGATACGTTTTCACAAGACGGGCGGGCCCGAAGTTCTGCAACTCGACGACGTCGAAGTCGGCGATCCGGGTGAAGGCCAGGCGAAAATCAGGCACAAGGCGATCGGCCTGAACTTCATCGATACCTATCAGCGTTCCGGCCTTTATCCGTTACCGTTGCCCAGCGGTGCCGGTAGCGAAGCCGCAGGTGTTGTGGAGGCGGTCGGGAAGGGCGTCACCCAGGTGAAGGTGGGCGATCGCGTGGCCTATGCGGGCGGTCCTCCCGGGGCTTATTCCGAAGTGCGCCTGTATCCGGCGGCCCGGCTGGTCAAGATCCCGGATGGGGTTTCCGACCAGCAGGCGGCGGCCATGATGCTTAAAGGGCTAACCGCGCAATATCTGATTCGCAGCGTCTACCGCGTGGAGAAGGGCGAAACCGTGTTGTTCCATGCCGCAGCGGGTGGCGTCGGCCTGATCGCCTGCCAATGGTTGAATGCGCTCGGTGCCACGGTGATCGGCACTGTCGGCTCGGATGAAAAGGCGAAGGTTGCCAAGGCGCACGGTTGCCACCATACGATCGTCTATACGCGCGAGAATTTCGCCGAGCGCGTCAAGGAAATTACCGGTGGCGCCAAAGTCCCGGTGGTGTTCGATTCGGTCGGCAAGGATACTTTCGCCGGCTCCCTCGATTGCCTGAAGCCGCGCGGCCTGCTGGCCGTGTTCGGCAATGGGTCGGGGCCGGTCACCGGTGTCGAACTCAATACGCTCTCGCGGGGATCCTTCTATGTGACCCGGCCGACACTGATGACTTACACCGCTGAGCGCAAGGATCTCGAGCGCGCATCGCAGGAATTGTTCGACGTGGTGAAGTCCGGCAAGGTCAGGATCGAAATCAACCAGACGTTCAAGTTGGCGGATGCCGCGCAGGCGCACCGCGATCTCGAAGCCCGCAAGACTACTGGCTCGACAATCTTGTTACCGTAATTCCATTCTCACCGCAAAGACGCAAAGGTCGCGAAGAAGGGTGCAATAATTTGATAAGGAAATGAACACATGCGCGATTGGCGCGAGGCAAAGAGCTGCCCTGGCCAAGGGCTAGGCCTGGTGTCCCGTTCATTTCCGATTCCTTTGCGCCCTTTGCGACTTTGCGGTGAAAAATAGCGGGGGAGAAAAGAAATGATTGAAGATCTGAAGAATAAAGTGGTCTTGATCACCGGGGCCAGCACGGGGATCGGCGCTGCCGCGGCGATCGCGTTTGGGCAGAACGGCGCGAAAGTCGCCGTGCATTACAACAAGAGCAAGGCCGAGGCCGAGAAAGTCGCGGCGGCGGTGGAAAAGGCGGGCGGCAAGGCGCTGCTGGTCGGTGGTGATGTCACCGATTCCGCAACCTGCAGGCAGATCGTCGACACGACGGTGGCCGGTTTCGGCCGCATCGATGTGCTGATCAACAATGCCGGCGGCCTGGTGCAGCGCGCGCCGATCGAAACCATCACCGACGAATTGTTCGACCACGTCGTGAATCTGAACGTGCGCTCGACCATGGTCTGCACCGGCGCCGCCGCGCAGCACATGCGCAAGCAAGGCAGTGGCGGGGCCATCATCAATGTAACCTCGGTTGCCGCGCGCCACGGCGGCGGTCCCGGGGCCTCGCTCTACGCCGGATCGAAGGGCTTCGTCAGCACCATCACGCATGGTCTTGCCAAGGAACTCGTCAAGGACAGGATCCGTGTCAATGCAGTCGCGCCCGGCGTCATCACGACGCCTTTCCATGATCGCTACTCCACGCCGCAGATGCTCGAAGGCTTCAAGGCCAGCATCCCGATGAATCGGTTGGGCACGGCCGACGAATGCGCGGGCGCTTTCCTGTTCCTGGCATCAGAACAATTGAGTGGCTACATGACCGGGCAGATACTCGAAGTCAATGGCGGGCAGTACATGCCCTGACGCGTAGCGTCGGGCATGCGTGACTATCGGAAATGCCGTGACTGTCGTGACTGTCGTAAACCCGAGTAGCTGCGAAGTCACGATAGTCACGATCTAATGGTGGTTACAAAAACAACAATATTCGAGGACACAAAATGTTCAATTTGAGCGGCAAAGTCGCCCTTGTCAGCGGCGCTTCGCGCGGCCTTGGCTGGGCGATGGCGCAATCGCTGGCGACGGCGGGCGCGCATGTGATCCTGAATGCGCGCGATGACTCGGCGCTGAAAGAAAGAGTCAGGGAACTCACTGCGAAA
>JANXVW010000119.1 GCA_025351455.1 Betaproteobacteria bacterium
GCTCAGAATCCCGCAGTAACCCCACGACAGCACGATGCCGACCCCGACGACCGCGAACACGAGATACTTGCTGACGAGATTCAGCCGGAAAGGGTCGAGTACATTCGGGAGGACGGCCAGCAGCAGGATCGCCAGAGAAACGATGCCCAACGGTCCGAGTTTGTTGCCCATGCGAAGCATCGCTATTGTCTTATTTTCGACGAGAACAGCCCGTTCGGCCGGAAGTAAAGGACGGCAACGACGAGCAGCAGAATCGTGACCTTGGCCATCGAGCCGCTGAGAATGAACTCGAGCGTTGTCTGTGCCTGGGAGATAACAAGGGCGGACAGGAATGTTCCAAGCAGCGTCTGTACTCCGCCGAACACCACGACGATGAAGGAATCCACGATATAGAGCTGGCCGGTCAGGGGATTGGTCGATCCCACCATAGTGAAGACGCTACCGGCAATTCCGGCCAGGCCCGATCCGACAGCAAACGTAGTGGCATCCACCCTGTCGGTATTGATGCCGGCCGCTCCACTCATGGTTCTGTTCTGCGTCACGGCGCGTGTCTTCAGACCCCACCTCGTTTTGAAAAGCGCCAGATAGAGCACGACGGCGACTATGGCCGTCAGTCCGACGATAAACAGGCGGTTCAAAGGCAATTGAATCCCGGCTACCGGCTCCCACGCTCCTTCGAGCCAGCTTGCCATCGGGACACTCACTTCCTGCGCGCCGAACACGGACCTATAGGTCTGCTGCAGTACGAGACTCAGTCCCCATGTCGCCAGCATGGTGTCGAGCGGTCGGTTGTACAGGAACCGGATGAACCCGCGTTCCAGAATCCAGCCGAAAGCAAAGGTGACGATAAACGAGAAGGCTATTGCAAAGAAGAGGTATACGCCCATGAAAGAGGGCATGAATTTTTCGAACACGTGAGCCGTAAGGTAGGTGACGTACGCACCCAGCGCCATCAACTCGCCGTGCGCCATATTGATGACGCCCATCAATCCGAAGATGATGGCCAGGCCGAGCGCCATCAGCACCAGGATGGTGAAAAGGCTGATGCCGCTGAATACCTGCATCACCGCGATGTCAACACTCATGGTTTCTCAATTCCGGACGAAAGAACTCGGAGCGCAACCCGGTTTGTGCCGCGGATGCCGGAACAGGGAGATCCCCCACATGCCCCGCCACCCGCGGACGTTCACCAAAATCGGCGTTGTCGCCGCAGTGCCTTCTACAGCTTCGGGAACGGATTCGGTTCGATCAGGCCCGACTCGTACACGATATCGAATTGCCCATCCGCACGGGCACGCCCGATGCGGGCGTGCTTCCACGTATGGTGATTCGATGCATGCAGTTTTATATCACCCTCAGGAGCCGAGAGCGGCAGATTTGACGAGGCGGCAACGACTTTTTCCACGTCGAAGCTTTTCGCCTTTTCTACCGCGAGCTTCCAGAAATACACGCCTGTATAGCCGCATTCCATCGGGTCTCCCACCACACGATCCTGGCCGTATTTCGCCTTGATGGCCTTTACGAATTTTTCGTTTGCCGGATTCTTCTGGCTCTGGAAGTAACCCATGCAGGCGTAATAGCCCACGGCATTTTCCTTGCCGATACCATCAATCTCATTCTCGGACACTACGGTCGAAAGCAGCGTCTGCTTGTCGCCAGAGAGGCCCGCCGCCTTCAGTTGCTTGAAAAACGCGACGTTACTGCCGCCCACCACCGTGCTGTAGATGCAGTCGGGCTTCGCCGCCTTGATCTTGTTGATGATCGAGGAGAACTCGGTATGGCCGAGCGGGGCGTACTCTTCACCGAGCGTCTTGCCCCCGACACGTGCAATCGTGGGCTTGGCGATCTTGTTGCAGGTGCGCGGGTAGATGTAATCCGAACCGACCAGGAAGAATGTCTTTCCCTTGTTCTTCGCGAGCCATTCGACCGCGGCGATCACCGACTGTGTGGCTTCCTGTGCCGTGTAGATCACGTTCTTCGATTGCTCCTGGCCTTCGTAATAGGTCGGGTAATAGAGCAGTCCGTTGTTCTGTTCGAATACAGGCAGCACGGCCTTGCGCGACGCGGATGTGTAGCAACCGAAAACCGCTGCCACCTTGTCCTTCTGAATGAGCTTTCGCGCCTTCTCGGCGAAAGTCGGCCAATCGCTGGCACCATCCTCCAGAATCGGCTCGATCTTCCGGCCCATGACACCGCCGGCCGCGTTGATTTCGTCGATTGCCATCTTCTCCGCGTCGACGATTGCCGCCTCCGCTATGGCGATCGTGCCGCTCAACGAATGCAGAATGCCGACCTTGATGGTGTCCGCCGCTGCCGCTGAACGAATGAACGGCGCGCCTGGCAATGCCGCGACGGTCGTGACGGCTGCTGCGCTCTTGATGAACTGTCTTCTGTCGATCTTCATATCTTCCCTTTCCCTTGGAGGTGTGCAGCCGTTCAGCGACGGCGAAAAAAAACACAGGGCGGTTAAAACCCCGTCCTGCGGGCTTCTATGCCTTTCCCGATCGCGACGTCCTTGCCGCAACCGGAAAGTGTTGTCCCATATTTTCGCGTTTACCGGGGTAAATCAAGTCGAGATGCTCGGCGGGTTTCAATTTCCATATGCTTAAACGCGATGACCATATTGCAAAATCAGGGCCATTCCCGCAATCGAAATTAATATCCCCGCGACAAAATCGCAAAAAAAAGCCGAACGAGCCTGAATTGCAAGGCGTCGGCCACGGTCCGTGTGTTCGCATTCGAGCTGCACGACGCTGTCTTGCTGCACTGCGAGCGAAAGACTGCCATTCAAAACTTGCACGTATCCGGTGCATATTGCGGCGCAATAGCATCAACATGGACAAACTTTCACCGCACCACATGTCCGAGGAACACGCTGACGAGTTGACCCCGCGCTCGTGCGATGACCAAACGCGTGACGACAGGAAACGCCTACGCCGTGATCAAGGCAAACGAGATACTGGGCTTTGATGTGAAGGGGTGAACCCCCTTCCCCCCTCTCCCTGGCCCTCTCCCGCCAGGGGAGAGGGGATTTAAGGTCAAAAGAAGGCGGCCACCTGGCCGCCATTTTTATTCTCTGCGCATCAATATTCCCTCTCCCCTGGCTGGAGAGGCCAGGGAGAGGGGGGGTTACCTCTCTGCGCCTTGCGAGGCGGAGGCTCGCAGAGGCGCCCCTGAGATGAATTTCAGGACTTCTTCGCGCCGCGCCATCGTGTCCTTGTAACCCAGCGCAATCAGTGCCCGGCAATAGGCCGGTTCGAACAGCAGGTAGCTCGTCAAGGTCGCGCCGCCGCTGCGTGCCGCGCCGAGGCCGCGCAACAGGAAACGGATCGAGCGCGGCAATTCGCGCGAATAGCGCGCGGCGATGCGATCTATTTCCTCGCTCGGGGAAATCACCAGAACGTCGATCTCGCGCAACTCCATATTGTGCTTGTCGCGCAGTTCGCGGGGGATCAGGCTGATGGTTTTGTTGATGCGCTGGAGACGTTCGATGTCGACCTCCAGGCTGTCGAGAAAAATGCTGTTCAGCGCGTGCCCTGCTATCTGAGCAAGCGAAGGATAGCTGCTCATCCTCACGCGCTGCGGCGACGAATTTTGCATCTGGCGGCCCACGCCGATGACCATGACACGATCGGCGCCGAGATGCAGCGCCGGACTGATCGGCGCAATCTGGCGCATGCTGCCATCACCGAAAAATTCACGCCGCAGCGGCACCGCCGGAAAAATAAACGGCAGTGCGCTGGAGGCCAGCAAATGCTCTACGTCGATGATCTCCGGGACGCCGATGCGTCGCGCCCGCTGCCATCCGGGCAATCCCGGTACACCCTGAAAGAAACTGACCGATTGTCCGGAAGAGTAACCCGACACCGTGACCGATAACGCGTAAAGCGCCCCGGCATCGATGCTGCGGCGAATGCCGCCAAGGTCCAGTCGCTCCCGCAACAGTTGCGCTAGCGGTGAATTGTCCAGCAGGGAGCTGGGATTGTTGTCGCCCAGGCCGCCCAACAGCATGGCCATGAACCAGCGCAAGCCGGTGCCGAATACGCCGAGAACATCGGACCGGTACACCTGGTCGACGTGGAAATATTTCCAGATCAGCAGCAGCTGGCGAACGGCCCGGTGAAAGTCGGTGGCATTGGATGCAAGGGCCGCCGCGTTGACGGCGCCCGCCGACGTTCCACAGATGATCGTGAACGGATTGGGCGCCCCGCGCGGCAGCATGTGGGAGACGGCGCGCAGGAAACCGACCTGGTAAGCGGCGCGTGCGCCGCCCCCTGTGAGGATCAGGCCTGTCTTGGGCGCGGACGAGGATGAATAGTCCAACTGGAGTTCCGCCCGGGGCAACCGGGCTGATTGCCGTTGCTATTGCTCTTTCTGTTCTGCGCGCGCCGATTCGATCGAGGGCTGCACCAGTTCGAGTGCATCGCGTAGCGTGTCTTCGGTAAGATCGTTCAGCGCATGGGCGAGGATATCGGCGACCGCGTAAGTATCTTCGGGCAACAACTCGCTGTCCAGATTGGCGACAAATACCGCAGCGGCGCCCGTGGCGCGGAGCAGCGCCTGGCGTTCGCTCATCAGCATTTCAATTTCCGCGCGCAGCATTACAATTTCCTGCGCGTGCTGTTCGTTACTCATACCCCTCCCTGCTGTTCATAGTTAAAGCCATGATGCCACAAGGCTTTTCATAGGGCCAGCAAAGCTTGCGCAGCAGTGGTGATCACCGCTGTCAAACGGGCTTTGAACCATCAGTGCAGCCTGATGACATTGGACGACGGCGCGGCAATGACGGGCAGGTTCAATGCCAGCATTTGCCGGCCAATGACCGTGATGGAACCGCCGATGCGGTTGTTGCCGGTATCGCTGAATTCGAATTCGTAAGTGCGCTGAAGCCCGCGGCGCCCCTCGTCGTCGCGTCCGAACCGGATTTTTTTCATGGCCACGGTCCAGTCGAGCAGTTGCACCCCTTCCGCATCGCAGGCCCGGCGGGCACCATCGAGCGCGAAGTCCCGCGCGCGCAGACTGTCCAGCCAGAACCAGCCGGTGGCGAGGACGAGGAGGAGGACGGAGAGTTCAATCATGAGAAACCGTGACTATCGTGACGACGTGACTGCGTGACGACGTGAGGTAACATTTTGAATAAAGAAATTGGACTTGCATGCCTTTCCTTCAATCTGCACGAGCTATTTCCGGTACGCGTTACGTAGTCACGATAGTCACGACCGTCACGTTTCCTTGATCCCCACCTTAACCATCTTCGGCCCAAGGACGCGGACAACCTCACTCGGCGCGACACCGACCAGATACCCGCGCTTGCCGCCGTTGATGTAGATCTTCGGCAATCCGAGGATGGTTTCTTCCATGTAAACCGGCATTATTTTGCGCGTGCCGAAAGGCGAAGTGCCGCCGACCATGTAACCGGAATGTCGGTTCGCATTGTCGGGATTGCAAGGGGCAATCGTCTTGACGCCGATAATTCTGGCCAGCTCCCTGGTGGACACTTTCAGGTCGCCATGCATCAGGACGATGAGAGGATTGCGGTCTTCGTCTTCCATGACCAGGGTCTTGACAACGGCATGTTCGGGTACGCCGAGTTCGCGGGCGGAAACCGCCGTTCCGCCCTTTTCCTCGTAATCGTAGAGGTGATCGGTGAATTCGACTTTGTGGGCGCGCAGTTCGCGTATGGCCGCCGTCACCGGCGCCTTTTCCTTGCTCATCGCGCGGAGTCCGCAGTCAGGATCTCGTAGAGGCTGTGCAGCATGCCCGCCGTGGCGCCCCAGATGTTGCGCCCGCCATACGGCATCGAATAGTAGTAGCGGATGCGGCCGTTCTTCACATCGCTGTGGCGCTTGTGATTGGCCGGGTCGAGAAAAAACTCGAGCGGGACCTCGAACACATCGGCCACTTCGAAAGGATCGGGCTTCAATTCAAACGGCGGTTCCACCCATCCCACAATCGGCGTCACGCGGAATCCCGTGGGGATGTCGTAATCCGGCAGGCGGCCGATGATTTCCACGCGCGACGGATTCAGGCCGGTTTCCTCCTCCGCCTCCCTCAACGCGGTCGCGATGCGATCCGAATCGCCTTCGTCAACGCGGCCGCCGGGGAAACTGATCTGGCCGGCGTGATCGCGCAAGTGCGCGGTCCGCTGGGTCAACATCAGCGTCAGCCCGCCAGGCTGATTGACGATGGGAACCAGGACCGCGGCAGGCACCGGCTTGAGTTCCGGGGAGTGCGCATAGCGTGGAAAATCCGCGTCTTCCTGCAAGACGCCCTGGCTGCGCAGGCGCTCCATGAGCCAGGCTCGGCAGGTTTGCGAATTCTTGACGACGTCTGATCCAGGCACTTAGGGCGGAGTAGTATTCATGAGATGGCTTATTTTAACCCTGACCACGCGGACAGATTTTTCCTGTACCTGCCTTTCGTCGCCATCGCGACATTGCTCGTCCTGCCCCTTGCGGCGCAGGCGGATTGCCAGCAGCAACTGCAACAGCTTTCCACCGACTTGCGCGGCGTGAAGCTGACCGAAATGCAGAAACAAACCATCGGTGGCATGGTGGACGACGCCCGCCGGTACTGCTGGGTGCATCGGGAAGAACCGGCGATGGAGATCATCGCCAAGGCGCGGCGAACAGCCGGCATCAAGCCGCCGGGCGAGGAATTCGATTGGGAGACGGTGCCGCTTGAATCGTTGGAGCGGCGCCAAGATCGGTGATTGGTGATTGGCAATTGACGATGGACTGCCCCGCCATCCGGTTCACTTCCCGGTGATTTCAAGGGGCTTCAGGAAATCACCTACCGCAAGCACGCCGCCTTCGAGAATGCGCGCCGTGATGCCGCCGTGTCCGCGCATGGCGTTGTAGCCGCCGACACCGAGGACTTCTTCCATCCTCGAACACGGTTCGCAGGGTCCGCTGCCTTCGAGCAGGACAGAACCGATGCGAAACTGGCGGTTGCGCAGGGCGAACAGGTTGATGCCGGATACGAGCAAATTTCGGCGCACGCCGTCGGCACGCACTTCAGACTTTCCGAGGATCTTCGCCACGGCTTCGAGATGCTCGGACTGAATGAGCGTGACCTGGCGCTTGCCGTTCGACTTCGACGCGTAGTGATCCCCCGCCAGGCCGTAACCTGCAATCGCTTCGACCTGATCCAGCGCCGCGACCGGCTCACGGCGAGCTGCGCGGATGCCGATCCACTCCAGCGTCCCCGCGCGCGGAAACCGCACCATCAGCTTCGCCAACTCACTATCGGGATTCAAAAGCCCCTCTTTTCTTTTATGACGAAGGGTCACAAAGGAAACACCAAGGAGCACGAAGGAAGGCGATCCGAAATGGAGGTAGTCGGTGGTCGCCCCGGCACGTTTCCTGATGTGAAAAATCTCGTCTACCCCCTAACTCACTTTTTTCTTTGTTTTCCTTTGTGAGCTTTCGTGTTCCCTTCGTGATCCGTTGTGTTCCACGCGTTTCAGAAATTTATTTCCCTACCATGTCTTTGGGCCTTACCCATTCGTCAAACTGCTTTTCGGTGACGTAGCCAAGGGCGAGCGCAGCCTCCTTCAAGGTCGTCTCCTCTTTGTACGCCTTCTTCGCGATCTCGGCCGCCTTGTCGTAGCCGATGTGGGGATTCAATGCGGTCACCAGCATCAGCGACTGCCCCAGCATCTGCTCTATGCGTTCCCTGTTCGGCTCGATGCCGACCGCGCAGTTGTCGTTGAAGCTGACCGCACCATCGGCGAGCAGGCGCACGCTCTGCAGGAAATTGTGGATGATGAGCGGCTTGAACACGTTCAGTTCGAAATTGCCCATGGCCCCGCCGATGTTGATCGCCACGTCATTGCCGAGTACCTGGCAGCAGAGCATGGTCAATGCTTCGGACTGGGTTGGATTGACCTTGCCCGGCATGATCGAACTGCCGGGTTCGTTCTCCGGAATGCGCAGTTCGCCGATGCCGCTGCGCGGACCGGAGGCGAGCCAGCGGATGTCGTTGGCGATTTTCATGAGTGAGGCCGCCAGCGTTTTCAGCGCGCCGTGCGCGTGCACCAGCGCATCGTTGGCGGCAAGCGCTTCGAACTTGTTACGTGCCGCAATGAAAGGAAATCCGGTGGATTTCGCCAACTCCTTCGCCACGCGATTGCCGAACTCCGGGTGCGCATTGAGGCCTGTGCCGACGGCGGTGCCACCGAGTGCGAGTTCAGACAAGTGTGCCTGCGAGCCGAGTACGTGCGCGATGCCGTGTTCGAGTTGCGAAACATAGCCGGAGAATTCCTGGCCCAGGGTCAGCGGCGTGGCATCCTGCAAATGGGTTCGGCCGATCTTGACGATGTCGTCAAAGGATTCCGATTTGGCCGCCAAGGTGTCGCGCAGCCGCTTCAGGGCCGGCACCAGTTTTTCGTTCAGCGCGCCCATCGCCGCGACGTGCATCGCGGTTGGGAATACATCGTTCGAAGACTGCCCCTTGTTGACGTCGTCGTTGGGATGGACCAGGCGCTTCTGGCCGCGCTCGCCGCCAAGCAGTTCGGACGCGCGGTTGGCCAGCACCTCGTTCAGGTTCATGTTGGTCTGGGTACCGGATCCGGTCTGCCAGACCACCAGCGGAAATTCCGCGTCATGCTTGCCAGCGATGACTTCGTCCGCCGCTTCGACAATGGCACGCGAGTTATTTTCATCGAGAAGCCCGAGTCCGGCATTGACCACGGCGCACGCGCGCTTGACCCGCGCCAGCGCGTAAATCATTTCCAGCGGCATGCGCTCGCCGGAAATGCGGAAATTCTGCAGGCTGCGCTGCGTCTGCGCACCCCACAACCGCTGCGCCGGAACCTCGATCTCCCCGAACGTGTCTTTCTCTGTCCTGAATTTCATAGTCATCTACCCCCAAGTCAAGATAACTCATTTACACGAAGGGGCACGAAGGAAACACGAAGGATCACGAGGGAGAAACAAAACCGGAAATGCAGTGGAAGCGTATCCGAAACAATCGTTCATTTGGCCCCGCATTTCACCACCAAATCTCTTCCTGCATTGCCTTTCCTTCGTGTCCCTTCGCGTTCCCTTCGTGTACCTTCGTGTTTACGCGTCTATAGTTTATTGCTCAAGACAGCGCGCCAAGGTCGGCAAGGGGATGCTCGCTCGGTTTCCACGGACTGGCGAAGAAGCCTTCGGTCCATTCCGGCGTAACCTGCGCGAGTGTCGGCGGGTGCCACTTCGGCTGCTGATCCTTGTCGATCAGCAGCGCGCGGATGCCTTCCGCGAAATCCGGCCGACGCGCGCAATGCAGCGCGGCCACGAACTCCATGCGGAATACGTCGGCCAGCGACATATGCCTCGCGCGCCTTTGCAGTTCGTAACTCAGCGCAGCCGTGCTGGGGGAGCCCGCCGCAAGCGTCGCTCCCGCCCTTGCGAGCCACGCATCCTTGGTCTCCAACCCGGTGATTGCGGCGACGATGTCCTTCAATTCGCCGGTTCCGCACAGTTTGTTGATGAGGTCGAAGTGCTGGCGCAGGGGCCCGTGGGGCAGTTCGGTTTCAGCGAAGGTGCGCAAAACGCCGGAAAGCAGGCGGCGATTGTCGTTTTCCGCGCGCGTCCACGGTTGCACGGCCAGCGCGTCGAACACCGCTGGCTTGCGTTCATGACCGATGCAATAGTCCGCGAGGCCGACGAACAATGCATCCGATGCCTGCAATCGCGCGCCGGTCAAAGCCAGGAACAAGCCGGTTGCACCCGGCATGCGGGCTAGCAGCCAGCTACCTCCCACATCGGGATACAACCCGATGGTGATCTCCGGCATCGCCACGCGCGATTCATGCGTCACCACGCGATGGCTCGCGCCCGACATCAACCCCACGCCGCCTCCCATGACGATGCCGTGTCCCCAGCACAACACCGGTTTCGGGTAGGTGTGGATGACGTAGTCGAGGCGATACTCGCGGCCGAAGAACCCGGCGGCGTAAGCATTGCCGCGAATGTCGTCTCGCTGCGCCGAGGCATGATGCGCCAGCATGGTCTCGTGGACCATGTGCAGATCGGCGCCCGCAGAAAAAGCTTTCTCGCCCGCCCCTTCGAGCACGACCAGCGCCACGTCGGTATCTGCAGCCCAAGCAGCCAGTTGTTCGGCCAGCAGATCGATCATCTCGAGCGAAAGCGCATTCAGCGTCTTCTCGGCGTTGAGCCTTGCCACGCCGATGCGCGCGCCGTTTGCGGTCGGACGTTCTTCGAACAGGACGGGTTGGGTTTTGAGTTCGGTCATACGTTATCTAAAGCTGATTGTGAAGGAAGACGGGTTAACACGAAGGATCACGAAGGAAACACGAAGGGTTTCTTCACAATACCCCCTTGAGGGGTGCACGAAGATAAACTAATAAAAAGCTTAAGGGGTAGACGGGATTTTTCCGCATCCGGATCCGTGTCGGGTGGCCAGCGATTGCCCCTCATTCCAGATCGCCTTCCTTAGTGATCCTTTGTGTTTCCTTCGTGATCCTTCGTGTTCCGAATATTCTTGGTCCTTAATATCCCTAGTTCTGCCTTTGGAAAGAAGCATCGACCGATGCGAGCGCGGCCATGTTCACCAGCCTGCGCACGGTGGCTGTCGGGGTCAGGATGTGGACCGGCTTCGCCGCGCCTAGCAATATGGGGCCAACGGTGATGCCGTCTCCGGAAATGGTCTTCAACAGATTGAAGGTGATGTTTGCTGCATCGAGCGTCGGCATGATCAGCAAGTTCGCCTCGCCCTTCAACCGAGAATTAGGAAATATCCTCATGCGGATGCTCTCGTCAAGCGCCGCATCGCCGTGCATTTCGCCATCGACCTCCAGTTGCGGCGCGCGCTGCTCGAGGATTTCGCGCGCCTTGCCCATCTTCTGCGCCGACGCGTTGCGCGAACTGCCGAAATTGGAATGCGACAACAATGCGATCTTCGGCGTAATGCCGAAACGCAGCACTTCGTCGGCGGCCATCATCGTGATCTCGGCGATTTGCTCGGCCGTCGGATCGGGATTGACGTAGGTGTCGCAGATGAACAGGGTGCGGTTGGGCAGGATCAGCATGTTCATCGCCGCGAACTGATTGACGCCCTTGCGCATGCCGATGACCGTGGCGATGTATTCCACATGCAGCGAGAATTGCGCAATCGTGCCGCACAACATCGCGTCTGCGTCGCCGCGGCGGACCATCAGCGCGCCGATCAGCGTGGTACGCCGGGTTACTTCGCGCTTGGCATATTCCACCGAAATGCCCTTGCGCTGGACCAGCGTGTAGTACTCCTGCCAGTAATCGCGGAAGCGCGGATCCGAATTCGGATTCACGATCTCGAAATCCTTGTCGGGACGAATGCGCAGGCCGAATTTCTCGATGCGGGGAATGAGCACTTCCGGGCGGGCGATCAGGATCGGCTTGGCCACGCCCTCGTCCACCACGATCTGCACCGAGCGCAGCACGCGTTCGTCCTCGCCCTCGCAGAACACCACTCTAGTCGGATTCTTTTTCGCCGCGCTGAATACCGGCTTCATGATCAGCCCGGAGTGATAGACGAACTGCGAAAGCTGGTCGTGGTAGGCGACGAAATCGTGGATCGGCCGGGTTGCCACGCCGCTTTCCATGGCAGCCAGCGCCACCGCCGGTGCAATTTTCTCGATCAGGCGCGGATCGAATGGCTTCGGGATCAGGTATTCCGGGCCGAAGGTCAGTTCCTGTTCGCCGTAGGCAATCGCGACGATGTCGGATTGTTCCGCCTGTGCCAGTTCGGCGATCGCGCGCACTGCCGCGAGTTTCATTTCCTCCGTAATGGTGGTCGCACCGACGTCCAGCGCGCCACGAAAAATGAACGGGAAGCACAGCACGTTGTTGACCTGGTTCGGGTAGTCGGAGCGTCCGGTCGCGATGATCGCATCGGGCCGCACCGCCTTCGCTTCGTCGGGCAGGATTTCGGGTTCGGGATTGGCCAGCGCGAGGATCAGCGGCTTCGGGCCCATCTGCTTGAGCATTTCCGGCTTGAGCACGCGCGCGGCGGAAAGCCCGAGAAATATGTCAGCGCCGGGCAGGATGTCGTTGAGCGTGCGCGCCTTCGTGTCCTTCGCGTAGCGCACCTTGTTGTCGTCCATCTCCTCCTTGCGCCCGCTGTATACCACCCCCTTGATGTCGGACACCCAGATGTTTTCCATCGACAGGCCGAGTCTCACCAGCAGGTCGAGACAGGCGAGCGCCGCCGCGCCGGCACCCGAGCAAACCAGCTTCACTTTGGCGATGTCCTTGCCGACGACCTTCAGGCCGTTGAGCACCGCGGCGCCCACGATGATCGCCGTGCCATGCTGGTCGTCGTGGAAAACCGGGATTTTCATGCGGCTGCGCAACTGCTTCTCGATGTAGAAGCATTCCGGCGCCTTGATGTCTTCGAGGTTGATGCCGCCGAAGGTGGGCTCCAGGCTGGCGATGATTTCCACCAGCTTGTCCGGGTCGCGCTCGTTGATCTCAATGTCGAAAACGTCGATGCCGGCGAATTTCTTGAACAGCACGCCCTTGCCTTCCATCACCGGCTTGCTGGCGAGCGGACCGATGGGCCCGAGGCCGAGCACGGCGGTGCCGTTGGTGATCACGCCGATCAGGTTGCCGCGCGCCGTGTAATTGCGCGCCGTGCTCGGATCCTTGACGATTTCCTCGCAGGCTGCCGCTACGCCAGGTGAATAAGCCAGCGCGAGATCGCGCTGATTGAGCAACGCCTTGGTGGGGACGACCGAGATCTTTCCCGGTGTCGGCAGGCGGTGGTAATCGAGTGCGCTCTTGCGCAAAAG
>JANXVW010000125.1 GCA_025351455.1 Betaproteobacteria bacterium
CTCTCGCCCAGAAGTCATCGGTCACGACCCAAGACGCCACTCGTTTCTTCGCTGCCCGTTTCTTCGCCACCATCGCACCACTCCGTCGCCGCGTCACAGGCGGCTCGGAATGGAATTATACTATTTACGGATAACTTCTTAGTTCTTCGTAACCCTTCCCCCCAGCCTCCCGGGCATCCGCGCGATTCATCTCTAATGCTTCCATAAGGGTGACGCGGAGCGTTTTCATTAACTCGTCGCGGGAGCGTTCCTGACAGTTGACGCCGGGAACTTCCTCAACCCAACCGATCCACCACTCTCCCTCGTTCTTTACAACGGCTGTAAAGGTCTGATTCATGTTAATACCTCCGGCAACAATTCTACTCCGCTGATGGATTTCATCATTCAGCCGCCCAACGTCTTGGTGAACGGCGGGCCAAGGGCATAGGACGACTGATATGGCGCGACGCCAGCGGCCTGTCGTTCGACCTCAAGTTAGACAGAAACATTCTTAACTGAGGATCGGTGGGGCGCCGACTTGTGCTTTCTTAACCAATCCTGAAGGGCAGCGTCCACGCGTGTCTGCCAGCCTTCGCCGGTGACGAAACCTCCGAACCACGTCCCGCGCTAACCGAATCGTGATGCGCTCCTCTGTGGGATATTGCTGCATTCCCCAGTCGCCTGATTGCGCGTAGCAGGCAATGCAATACCCTGACTCCGTCTCTGTCTTGGCTATTTTGCAAGACCTGACCCTATTTTTTCTTCGCCGCGCTGCTTCATCATCGATGTTCCGTGAAGGCTAACGCAGAGCTAACCCGGAGCCGACGCGCGCAGCGCGGCGGGAACCCAACGGCAACGCCGTTGGGCGCTCGGGTTGAGCGCCGGGTTATGCCGCAATATCGACGTAATCGACGCGGCTGGCTGGTGGTGGAATGGGAGTGCCATCTTCGCGCATACCTTCAAGATGAAACTCAATTGCTTCGCGGATCTGGGATTCGACTTCTTCAATGGTGCCGCCAGTAGCTACACACCCCGGTAGGCCCGGAACGTACGCCGAGAAATTACCTTCGGCCTTTTCGATTACGATCGCATAGCGCATGGCCCCCTCATTTCCTTAAACCAGACTGTTTTCCGGGTTCCGTCCGGAATAAATGCTCAAGATAATTAATGCGGCGAAGCAAGGCAGACCCCAAACCACGTGCCAGTTCTGCGCGATCCAACTCATACCGGGCCGCAAGGTGAATCTGGCTTCCATGGTCCACCTCCCACAGACTGTGTATGTCCACAGTTTTTAAGGACAAGACGCGATTGCGCAGCCTGTTCGCCTTTGCTTACTCCAGAAACTGCGGTGCGTGGGGGAGCGTATTCGTTTGCGCTTTGTCGTGGTTGATCCACAATGCCGCGTGCTCGCGCTCGAGGATGTCGGCGAGCTTCTGCATGGAGGCGAGGCTTTGTTCCTTGTTGAAGTTGCGCGCCGGCACGCGCCGGTTCTCCCAGTTTTCCTGGAAATGCACGGCGTCGCCCGACAACAGCACCGGTCCGGTTTTCGGCAACCGAACCAGCAACGACTGGTGGCCGGCCGTGTGGCCGGGTGTCGAATAAATCGTGACCGAGCCGTCACCGAAAATATCGTGATCGCCTTCGAGCACGACAACGGGATTGTCCTTCAGCTTGTTGTAGAACGCAGGGTTGAAACCGGACTTGGCTGCGTCGGGACCGAACGCCGCGTCGTATTCCGCCTTCTGGATATACAGTTTCGCGGACGTGAACAGGTTGGCATTGCCAACATGGTCGCCATGGAAATGCGAAAAGCCGAGATAGGCGATGTCGCTCGGGGCGACGCCGAGCTCATGCAACTGCGACCGCAGCGTTTTGCGGACATGCAATGTCAGCATGCCGTTGCCCACCGTCAGCCCGTCCGGCATCGCCGCGATCGCATCCGACACACCGGATTCCCACAGCAGCCAGCCTTTCGCGTGGCGGATCAGGTAGCAGCTGTCGCTGAATTCAAAGGCCTTGCCTTCATTGAACCCCGGCGACCAGGCGGACAGGTCCTTCGTCTCGCTCTCGCCGCAGTTGAGCACGTAGAGGCGCTGGACACCTGTCGCATCCTGCGCACACGCGGGGGCTGCGCACATGCTGGCGATTGCAAAAAGCGTTACGCAGAAACGAAGCGTGATCCCGTGTCTGATGCTCGCCATGTTTCCTCCCGAATGCCGCGTGGAGCGGACATTCTACGCGCACTGCGCACTGCACAATTGGAGCGACGGCTTGCACTGCTGGCGGATAGACCTCCATTCTAAATACGAAGCGCCCCCCTCTCCCCGCCCCTCTCCCGCCAGGGGAGAGGGGGATGTAGAAGCTGGACAGCTTCAAGACCCTCTCTCCCCTGGCGGGACAAGGGCACACTCATATGCACCCGGAGGGGTGTGAAGCGCAGCAGAGAGCCGGAGAGAGGGGGGCTAGATGGCCGACAGCCCGCCATCCGCCATGTAAACCCCGCCGGTGCAGATGCTCGCTTCGTCGGATACCAGGAACAGCATGAGATTGGCGATTTCGTCCGCCGTGCCGTAGCGTTTGAGTGGCAGGCCGGACAGTATCGTTTCGCGCGCTTTCTCCGGCGCACCGGGCGAACGGCCTTCCTCGATGCTGTGCATCATGCGCGTATCGGTCGGGCCGGGCAGCACGCAGTTGACGCGGATGTTGAACGGCGCGCATTCCACCGATGCCGTGCGCATCAGGCCGATCTCGGCGTGCTTGCTGGTGACATACGCCGAATTTCCCTGCCCGCGCGCCTTGATGCCGCCGATCGACGACGTGATGAGGATGCTGCCGCCTTTGCGTTTCTTCAGCGCCGGGATCGCATACTTCAGGCCGAGGAAGACGCCGCGCACGTTGACGGCCATGACCTGGTCGAACACATCGAGCGGGTAGTCGACGATGGATGCCGCGGTGCCTTCCACCCCGGCATTCGCGACAAAGGTGTCGATGCCGCCGAACTTCTGCTCCGCCGTCCTGATCAGGCGCTCATTGTCTTCCGGCTTCGAGACATCGGCCACGATGTACGCCGCTTTATCCTCGCCCGCCAATTTAACCGCCGACGCCAGCGCCGCTTCGTTGCGCCCCGCCAGCAGAAGTTTCGCGCCGTGCTGCGCGAACAGTTTGACCGCGGCGAGGCCGATCCCGCTACCGGCACCGGTAAGGACGACCACTTTGTTCGCAAGCCTTGTCATTTTCTTATGTCTCTCCCGGAAGCCCGCCATGGTTGCAAAATGATGCGAAGGAATTGTAGCCCAGGCCGCCGGCAATTCATGCAGCGGCGGATCTGCGCCGCGCCGACCGCGCTAGCACGGAGTCAGTGGCGCGAATGACGAGTATCAGCAGCGCATATTGCATCGAGTAGAGCACAAACTCCGGAACGATCTGCGAAAAGCCCGCGGAGCCTCGACCCACCCCGGCACCGAACAGGAGCGGCAAGGCGAATGCCAGCTTTCGATTTACCAGACAGGCGAACCAGATCAGAACTGAA
Source organism: Betaproteobacteria bacterium (assembly GCA_025351455.1). Taxonomy (GTDB): domain Bacteria; phylum Pseudomonadota; class Gammaproteobacteria; order Burkholderiales; family JACQAP01; genus JACQAP01. The sequence goes on from JANXVW010000125.1 coordinate 3,509, forward strand.
CAAAGAAGCAGTCGGGGATAGCGGAAACGGCGCAAAAACAGGCCGACCAGCATGCCGATGATCAGGACGATGGGAATGCGGTGGATGAAACCGGCAAGGACAAGCTGGCCGTTCGGGTACTCACTGAGAACATCGAACAGGGGTCCCAGAAACCGGTAGACCGCATCGACGATCGATGCGCGCAGGGTGAATCCGCTATCGACGAGAATGCCGGCCGCGGTTCCGGTCGCCGTGGCAAGGAAGGCGTCGACGACTTGACGCAAGTGGGGAGAGAGCCGAATGCGGCCGGCCGCGCGGGCATTCGACGCGGCCGGATTACTGCGAAGCGACGACATTCACGATATTCACGATATTCACGGCAACGCCGATGTCGTTTCGCATCGGTTATCCCTTAATTCCGCACCAGCACCGACTGGAGTGCTTGAGCGGCCGAGCTTGCCACGCTATATGTTTGCCTTGCGCCATCGCAGTTTCACCCTAGTCAAAGGCCACGACGGCTTCAACCTCCACCAGCAATTCCGGTTCAACAAGTTTTTCCACGCCGACCATGGTCGCGGCAGGCGGATTCTTGTGCGAGATATAGCGGCCGCGCACATCCATCACGGCTTTGCGCCGCTCCTGCGTCAGCCCGACAATGTAGATGGTGAACTTGATCACGTCCTCGAAGGTCGCGCCGACGCCACCCAGTGCGAGCTTCAGGTTCTCGAAAACCTGGATCGCCTGCGCCTGTATGTCCCCGGCGCCGACGACTTTGCCCAGGTTGTCGACGGCGACCTGGCCGCTGATGAAGGCAATGCTGCCGCCCTGGGCGACGGTGACCTGCGTGTACATGCCGAGCGGTTTCATGCCCGGCGGATTGACGAATTTCTTTGTCATTTTTTATCTCCTCCCCGCAATGTTGTGTTCTGTCCGCCCTTCTACTGAGTCCTGCGTCCTTTTCCCTTAGTCCTGCCTGATCCCTTAGTCCTGCCTTACGCCGCGGAGCCCGCTTCCACTACGGGAACTGCCGGTCGTCGCCACCTGCGCAGGAGGCGATCGGCGTTCACCACGCACAGGTCGAGCGCGCAGTAGAGGCCGCCTACACATAACGGCGGATTCGCGCTGGTCAGCGGCAAACCGGGAATTTCCGGCGCCCACACCCAGTTGCCGATGCGCGTACCGTACAACTCCATCAGCAGGGAGACGACGAACATCGTGGCATAAAGCCGCCGGTTGCTGCCGAACGCCATGAAGGCCAGGAACAAAACGGCCAGCGCGGCACTGACGGTATCGGTGGATGTCATGTACGCCCTCAACCCGTAAGCGGCGGCGAAGACGCACACCAGGACGATCGCCCAGCGCGGAAAGCGCGGTGCGAAAGTCAGGCCCAATGCGAACAGCAAGACGTGGCCCGGCGGCACGAAGAACGGAACGTTGTGCAGCCAATAGCTGTAAATCCCCCAGAGCAGCGACAGACCGCATTCCCCGA
>JANXVW010000144.1 GCA_025351455.1 Betaproteobacteria bacterium
CCAGCCCTGCCCCGAATGCAACGGCACGCGGCTGCGCCGCGAAGCGCGCAATGTCTTCGTCGGTAACAAGGCGATTTTCGAAGTCAGCGCATTGCCGCTGAAACTCGCACTTCAGTTTTTCGCCGGGTTGAAGCTAGAAGGCGCGAAGCTCGCCATCGCGGAAAAGATCGTGCACGAAATCGCCAACCGCCTGCAATTCCTGGTCAACGTCGGCCTGGACTACCTCTCCCTGGATCGCGCTGCCGACACACTGTCCGGCGGCGAAGCGCAGCGCATCCGGCTCGCTTCGCAGATCGGTTCAGGGTTGACCGGGGTGATGTATGTGCTGGACGAGCCATCGATCGGCTTGCACCAGCGCGACAACGACCGCTTGCTCGAGACGCTGAAGAAACTGCGCGACCTCGGCAATTCGGTCATCGTCGTGGAGCACGATACCGACGCCATCCTGAATGCCGATTATGTAGTGGACATGGGTCCGGGCGCCGGCGTGCACGGCGGGCGCATCGTCGCCGAAGGCACGCCCGCCCAGATCGCCGCCAGCCCGGAATCGATGACCGGACAGTATTTGTCCGGGCGGCGCCACATCGCGATGCCACAACTGCGCCACAAGCCCCAGGCCAAGCAGATGCTGCGCGTGCTGGGAGCTCGCGGCAACAACCTGAAAAACGTCAACCTCGAGCTTCCCGTCGGACTGTTCGTCTGCATAACGGGCGTGTCGGGTTCCGGCAAATCCACTCTCATCAACGACACGCTCTACCACGCGGTGGCGCAACATCTTTACGGCAGCACCGCCGAACCCGCGCCGCACGACGAAGTTCAGGGGCTGGATTTTTTCGACAAGGTTGTCAACGTGGACCAGAGTCCGATCGGGCGCACGCCGCGTTCGAATCCGGCTACCTATACCGGCCTGTTCACGCCGATTCGCGACCTGTTCGCGGGCGTGCCGCTGGCGCGCGAGCGCGGATACGGTGCAGGACGTTTCTCCTTCAACGTCAAGGGCGGACGCTGCGAAGCTTGCCAGGGCGACGGCGTCATCAAGGTGGAGATGCATTTTCTGCCCGACATCTACGTCGCCTGCGATGTCTGCCACGGAAAGCGCTACAACCGCGAGACCCTGGAGATCCAATACAAGGGCCGCAACATTCACGAAGTGCTGGAGTTGACGGTGGAGCAGGCGCATGAATTCTTCAGCGCCGTCCCGGTACTCGCGCGCAAGCTCGATACGCTGCTCGACGTCGGGCTTGGCTACATCCGCCTCGGACAAAGCGCAACCACCCTGTCGGGCGGCGAGGCTCAGCGCGTCAAGCTGGCACTGGAACTCTCCAAACGGGACACAGGGCGCACGCTCTACATCCTCGACGAGCCGACCACCGGCCTGCATTTTCGCGACATAGAGTTGCTGCTCACCGTGCTGCATCGGTTGCGCGACCATGGCAACACCGTGGTCGTGATCGAGCATAACCTGGATGTCATCAAGACGGCGGACTGGATCATCGATCTGGGACCCGAAGGGGGCAATGGGGGTGGAGCCATCATCGCGCAAGGCACCCCCGAAACAATCGCCGGGACTGCATGCTCACACACCGGGAGCTACCTGCAGCAGATCATTACCCCGAAGTCTGCCCGTAGACGTGTAGCGGCGGGCTAGCCCGCCCGATCCGCGTCGCTTGGGGGCGCGCTCAAGCGCTGCTCCGTTTCCGCCCGGGAAAATGCTGGAGTTCATGGACAGCCGGAGCTCTAAGGAGAATGCCGCAACCTTGCGCGCAATGAAGACGGAAGCCAGGGGGCCAATTGATCCGGCCGATGAAAAAAAAGAAGCCGGAATAACCCGGCTTCTTTTTTTACAGGACGTCTTTTTCTACCGACTTATTTCTCGGTAGGCTTGGCTTCGTCGGCAACTTCAGGCCGGTCCATCAGTTCCACCAGAGCCATCGGCGCATTGTCGCCCTGCCGAAAACCGAACTTCAGGATGCGCAGGTAGCCGCCATTGCGATTGGCAAAGCGCGGGCCCAGTTCATCGAACAGCTTGATGACCATTTCGCGATCGCGCAGGCGCGAAAACGCCAGGCGGCGATTGGCAAGCGACGGTTTCTTGCCGAGCGTGATAATCGGCTCGGCAACGCGGCGCAACTCCTTTGCCTTGGGCAATGTGGTCTTGATGACCTCATGCTTGAGCAAAGAATTGGTCATGTTGCGCAGCATGGCCAGCCGATGGCTGCTGGTGCGGTTGAGTTTTCTGAGTCCCAGTCCGTGACGCATTTCCTGTCCCCTTAAACCTTCTCGAGACCGACCGGCGGCCAGTTCTCGAGTTTCATGCCCAGCGTCAGTCCGCGCGAGGCAAGCACTTCCTTGATCTCATTGAGCGACTTGCGGCCCAGATTCGGCGTCTTCAGCAATTCCGTTTCCGTACGCTGGATCAGGTCGCCGATGTAATAGATGTTCTCCGCCTTCAGGCAGTTTGCCGAGCGTACCGTGAGTTCGAGATCATCCACCGGCCGCAGCAGGATCGGATCGACCTGCGGAGCCTTGGGCTGCTCGATCGGCGCCGGCGTGCCCTTCAGGTCCGCGAACAACGACAACTGGTCGACCAGGATACGCGCGGCATAACGGATGGCTTCTTCCGGTTCCACGACGCCGTTGGTCTCGATGTCCATGATCAGCTTGTCGAGGTCGGTGCGCTGCTCGACGCGCGCTGATTCAACGGCGTAGCTCACCCGCTTCACCGGGCTGAACGAAGCGTCGACCATGATGTTGCCGATGGTGCGGCCTTCCTTCGCCAAAGCGCGCGTGGTGGCAGGCACATAACCGCGGCCGCCCTCTACCTTGATCTGCATGTCGAGTTTGCCGCCCGGCGCGATGTGCGCGATGACGTGCTCGGGATTGATGATCTCGACGTCGTGCGACGCTTCGATATCGCCCGCAGTGACGACGCTCTCGCCTTGCTTCTTCAAGTTGAGCACGACTTCGTCGCGATTGTGCAACTTCAGCACGATCCCCTTAAGATTAAGCAGGATATCGACGACATCCTCCTGCACACCGTCAATGGTGGAGTATTCGTGCAAAACGCCGTTGATCTTGACTTCGGTCGGCGCGAAACCGGGCATCGAGGACAGCAGCACCCGGCGCAATGCGTTGCCGAGGGTGTGACCATAGCCGCGCTCGAACGGCTCCATCGTCACCTTCGCGTGGAAGGCGGAGATCGTCTGAACATCGATTATTCGCGGCTTCAGAAAGCTGCTTTGCATAAACGTGACCCTCTAGATTGAATTCGGGACGTTCCGTCTTAAAGACACACGGCCCAGCCGGTCACGGAAGACGACGGCGGGCCGCATTACCGGTTCGCTTACTTCGAGTACAGTTCCACCACCAGCGATTCGTTGATCGTGGAGGGCAGTTCAGAGCGTTGCGGCTTCGCTTTGAAAGTGCCTTTCAGCGCCTTGGTATCCACTTCGATCCACTCCGGGAAGCCGCGGCCTTCGGCGGCCGCCACTGCGCCCTTGATGCGCAGTTGGGCCTTTGCGCCCTCGACGACTTCGACGGCGTCGCCCGGACGAACCTGATAAGACGGAATATTGACTCGCTTGCCGTTGACCAGGATCGCGTTGTGGCGCACGACCTGGCGCGCCTCGGTGCGCGACGAACCGAAACCCATGCGATAGGCGACGGTATCGAGCCGGCTTTCCAGCATCTGCAACAGCGCCTCGCCGGTTACTTCCTTCGCGCGCGCAGCCAGTTTGTAGGTATTGCGGAACTGGCGCTCGAGCATGCCGTAAATGCGGCGGATCTTCTGTTTTTCCCGCAACTGCGTGCCGTAATCGGAACGGCGCAGATTCTTTTGGCCGTGCTGGCCAGGCGCGTACGCGCGACGCTCGATCGAGCACTTGTCGCCGAAACATTTCTCGCCTTTGAGAAACAGCTTCTCGCCTTCACGGCGGCACTGGCGGCACTTCGGGTCTAGGTTCCTTGCCACAGCATGTCTCCTTGTATCAGATACGGCGCTTCTTGGGCGGGCGGCAGCCGTTGTGCGGAACCGGCGTGACATCCGAGATGCTGGTGATCTTGAACCCGACCGCATTCAACGCACGAACCGCGGATTCGCGGCCCGGGCCAGGCCCCTTGATGCGCACTTCCAGATTCTTTACGCCGCATTCCTGCGCGGCACGGCCGGCCTGCTCCGCCGCGATTTGTGCCGCGAACGGGGTGGACTTGCGCGAACCCTTGAAACCCGCTGCGCCGGAGGTCGCCCAGGACAGCGCATTTCCCTGGCGATCGGTAATCGTAATGATGGTGTTATTGAAGGACGCATGAACATGGGCGATGCCCTCAGCCACGTTCTTCTTGACCTTCTTGCGCACCCTTGCCGCTGGAGCTGCTGCTTTTGCCATGTCAGAAAATCCCTGGTCTCGATTCGTTTACTTCGCCGGCGCCGGAGTGGCTCCGCCGGAACGCTGTATTGCCTTGCGCGGCCCTTTGCGGGTACGCGCGTTGGTGCGGGTGCGCTGGCCGCGTGCCGGCAACCCGCGGCGATGGCGCGTGCCACGGTAGCAGCCCAGGTCCATCAGGCGCTTGATGTTCATGGTCACTTCACGACGCAGGTCGCCCTCGACCGTGAACTTCGCGACCTGTTCGCGCAGCTTTTCCATGTCGTTGTCGGACAGGTCCTTCATCTTGGTCGAGCCGACGATGCCGGCCGCGGCGCAAATGGCACGCGAACGGGCACGGCCGATTCCGTAGATCGAGGTCAGCGCGATTACCGCATGCTGATGGTTCGGGATATTTACACCGGCGATACGAGCCATATGTCGTCCTGCGTTCTGTTATTGGTACGTTAAGCGCCGGGTTAACCCTGGCGTTGCTTGTGGCGCGGATCCGTGCAGATCACGCGCACAACACGGTTACGCCGGACGATCTTGCAATTCCGGCACATCTTCTTGACCGATGCTTGAACTCTCATTTCTGCTCCCTCAGCCGCCATCAGGCGAGCCGTTATCCAAACCTACTTGGCGCGAAATACGATGCGCGCACGTGTCAAATCGTAGGGCGTCAAATCCACCGTCACCTTGTCGCCCGGCAAGATCCGGATGTAGTGCATCCGCATCTTTCCGGAAATGTGCCCCAGCACCACATGACCGTTTTCCAGTTTCACGCGAAACGTCGCGTTCGGCAGGGTTTCCAGGATCTCTCCCTGCATCTGGATGGTTTCTTCCTTGGCCATGCTCCTCCGCTAACGAGTCGGAAACATTCCGCCCTTGAAGTTCGCCTTCTTGAGCAGACTCTCATACTGGTGCGACATCACATATGCCTGCACCTGGGCCATGAAATCCATGGTCACCACCACGATGATCAACAAGCTGGTACCGCCAAAGTAGAACGGCACGTTCCACTTCACAATCAGAAACTCCGGCAGCAGGCACACCGCCGTCACGTAGATCGCCCCGGCCAGCGTCAGCCGCATGGTGATCTTCTCTATGTACTTCGCCGTCTGCTCGCCCGGTCGGATTCCCGGCACGAACGCACCACCCTTCTTCAGATTCTCGGCGGTCTCCTTGGGGTTGAACACCAGGGCCGTGTAGAAGAAGCAGAAGAAAATAATCGCTGATGCATACAGCAACACATAAATCGGTTGTCCCGGATGCAGCGTGCCGCTGATATCGCGCAACCAGGTCATGCTTTCATTGCTACCGAACCACCCCGCCAACGTAGCCGGAAACAAAATAATGCTCGATGCGAATATCGGCGGAATCACCCCCGACATGTTCAGCTTCAAGGGCAGATGCGAACTCTGGCCGCCGTATACCTTGCGGCCCACCTGTCGCTTTGCGTAGTTCACCAGTATCTTGCGCTGGCCGCGTTCAACGAAGACTACGAATCCGGTCACCAGGATCGCGCCCACCAGCAACAGCAGCACCAGCGGGATCGAAAACGCGCCCGTGCGCGCCAGCTCCAGCGTGCCGCCGATCGCGCGTGGAAAACCCGCCGCTATGCCGGCAAAAATGATCAGCGAAATCCCGTTGCCTATGCCGCGCTCGGTGATCTGTTCGCCGAGCCACATCAGGAACATCGTCCCGGTGACCAGCGTCACCACTGTCGTGAAGCGGAACGCCAGACCCGGATCCATGACCAGCCCGCGCTGCGATTCCAACGCTATTGCAATACCCAGACCCTGAAACGTCGCCAGGAACAACGTGCCGTATCGCGTGTACTGGGTAATCTTCCTGCGGCCGGCCTCACCTTCCTTTTTCAGCGCCTCGAGCTGCGGCGACACCACCGTCAGCAACTGCATGATGATCGACGCCGAAATGTACGGCATGATCCCCAGCGCGAAAATGGTGAATCGCGACAGCGCACCACCCGAGAACATGTTGAACATGTCCAGGATGCCGCCTTTCTGCGACTTGAACAGCTCCGCAAGCTGCACCGGATCGATTCCGGGCACCGGCACGTGCGCGCCTATGCGATACACGATCAGTGCGCCCAGCAGGAACAGCAAGCGGCGCTTCAAGTCGCCGAATTTGCCCATTCCGATCAGAGATTTCTCCGCCAAGCTCTAGCCTTCCACGCTTCCGCCAGCCTTTTCAATGGCCGCGCGCGCACCCTTGGTTACCAGCAAGCCTCGCAATTTCACCTTGCGCTTGATTTCCCCGTTCAGGATCACCTTGGCCGACAACGCCGCATGCGGCACGACGCCAGCCTGCTTCAACACCAGGATATCAATGTCATCCACCGGCAGCTTGTCGAGCGCCGACAATCTCACCTGTGCGGTATCGCCTTTGGTGAGAGAAACGAAGCCGCGCTTCGGCAGGCGACGATGTAACGGCATCTGTCCGCCCTCGAAGCCCACCTTGTGGAAGCCGCCCGAACGCGCCTTCTGCCCTTTGTGGCCACGACCAGCCGTCTTGCCTAGTCCGCTGCCGATACCGCGCCCGACACGCTTCTTCGCGTGCTTGGAGCCGGCCGCCGGTTTGATCTGGTTTAAACGCATTTATGCCTCGAACTTCACCAGGTAATTCACTTTGTTGATCATGCCGCGCACTTGCGGGGTGTCTTCCAGCTCAACCGTATGGTTGATGCGCCTTAGCCCAAGGCCACGCACCGTCGCGCGATGGCTTTCACGGGTACCGATCACGCCGCGTACCAGCGTGACCTTGACCGTCTTGCCCGATTTCTTTACTGCTTCTTTGTTCTTGGCCATGTGTTCGATTTCCCGACTATCCGGTTGCCCGGTTAGCCCATGATTTCTTCGATGGACTTGCCGCGCTTCGCCGCGATCTCGGCAGGGGTGCTCATGCCTTGCAGCCCGTTGATCGTCGCCCGCACCACGTTGTACGGGTTTGTCGAACCAAGGCACTTCGCCAGCACATTGGTCACGCCCATAACTTCAAAAATCGCCCGCATCGGGCCGCCGGCGATGATCCCGGTACCTTCCGATGCCGGCTGCATGAATACCTTTGCCGCTCCGTGCTCGCCCACGACGGCATGCTGCAGCGTGCCGTTCTTGAGGCTGATCTTGACCATCTTGCGGCGCGCCTCGTCCATGGCTTTCTGCACGGCCACCGGTACTTCCCTGGCCTTGCCCTTGCCCATGCCGATCCCGCCGTCGCCATCGCCCACTACCGTCAGCGCCGCAAAGCCGAGAATACGGCCGCCTTTCACCACCTTGGTGACGCGGTTGACCGACACCATCTTTTCGCGCATGCCGTCGCTGCGATCATCGTTCTGTTGTTGCATTCTGGCCATGGTTTATATCCTCAGAACTTCAGTCCGGCTTCACGCGCCGCTTCCGCAAGCGCTTTCACTCGGCCGTGATACTTGAATCCGGCGCGATCGAATGCAACTTGTTCCACCCCTTGGGCCTTGGCTTTTTCGGCAATGCGCTTGCCGACCAGGGCAGCCGCCTTGACGTTGCTGCCGTTGCCGATTTCCTTGCGTACATCGGGTTCAAGCGTCGACGCGGAGGCGAGCACTTTCGAGGTGGGATCGATCACCTGGGCATAGATATGGTCATTGGAGCGGTAAACCGCAAGCCTGACCGCCTTCAACTCCGCGATCTTGGCGCGGGTCTGGCGGGCACGGCGCATGCGCGATTGTTTCTTGTCAATCATGGTCGTCAGCTCCGTTACTTCTTCTTGGTTTCTTTCAAAACTACGCGCTCGTCCGAATAGCGCACGCCCTTGCCCTTGTAGGGCTCCGGCGGGCGGTAGCCCCGTACTTCCGCCGCCACCTGGCCGACGACCTGCTTGTCGATGCCCTTGATAAGTATTTCCGTTTGCACCGGCGTTTCGACCTTGATGCCCTTTGGCATCTGATGCACGACAGGGTGCGAAAAGCCTAGCGTCAGGTTCAGCTTGTCGCCTTGCGCCTGGGCGCGATATCCGACGCCAACCAGCTGCAGCTTTCTCTCGTAACCCTTGGTCACGCCCTGCACCATGTTCGCTACCAACGCCCGCAGAGTGCCGGACATCGCATTCGAATGAATGGACTCGCCAATGGCCTTGAACACGATATCGTCTCCCTCCCGCTTAACGTCGACGGCGGTGGACAAGGGTTGCGACAGCGTGCCCAGCGGTCCCTTGACAGAGATCTGGCCGGACGCCAGCGTCACGTCCACCCCTTTGGGAACAGTGATCGGGAGATTGCCAATGCGAGACATCTTCTTTTGCTCCTAAGCCGCTTTACGCAACGATGCACAACACTTCACCGCCGACGCCGGTCTGGCGCGCCTTACGGTCGGTCATGACGCCCCTGGAAGTCGATACGATCGCCACGCCCAGTCCATTCATGACTTCCGGGATATCGTTGGCCGGCTTGTAGATACGCAGCCCTGGCCGGCTTACCCGTTCGATTCGCTCGATCACGGGACGACCGGCGTAGTATTTCAGGCCGATTTCCAGAAATTGTTTGCCGCTGTCATCGCGAACCGCGAAGTCCTCGATATAGCCTTCGTCCTTGAGGACCTTGGCGATCGCAACCTTCAGTTTGCTCGTGGGCATGACAACCGACGTCTTCTCCGCAGTTTGTGCGTTGCGGATTCGCGTCAGCATGTCGGCAATGGGGTCACTCATACTCATGCGAAGTCTCCTGCTACCAGCTTGCTTTGGTCACGCCGGGGATCTCGCCACGCATGGCGATTTCGCGCAACTTGTTACGGCCGAGGCCGAACTTGCTGTACACCCCGCGCGGACGACCCGTTAGTGCGCAACGATTGCGCAGCCGGACCGGACTGGAATTGCGCGGCAACTTGCCCAGCTTG
>JANXVW010000188.1 GCA_025351455.1 Betaproteobacteria bacterium
TGTTCGGCTTCGCCAGGGCCTAGCGTGGCGACCATCCTGCTGACCCACCCGCCGCAGGTCCGCGACAACTACTACAGCGACCGGGCCCTGGTCGGCCTTTCAGCGCTCGGCGACGTCCGCCGCAATCCGCTCGGACGCGAACTCGATACGGCGGAACTGATCGACGCCGCGCGCGGATGCGAGGTCATCGTGACGCATCGCCACGTCCCTGGCGATCCCGAATTGTTCGCCCGCCTGCCGGACCTGGTTGCGTTTTGCCGCTGCGCAATGGACATTCGCAACGTAGACGTCGCCGCCGCCACCGCGAACGGCGTGCTGGTCACGCATGCAAGCGCGGGCTTCGTCGCGGCGACGGCCGAATGGGTGCTCGGCGCCATGATCGACCTTGGCCGCGAAATCAGCCTGTCCACCGTCGACTATAAAAACGGCAAAGTGCGGGAAGCGAAGATGGGTCGGCAATTGCGCGGAGCGACGCTCGGCGTGATCGGCTATGGGCAGATCGGCCGGACCCTATGCGAGTTGGCATTGGCGTTGGGCATGCGCGTCCTGGTCAGCGATCCCTATGCAAAGATTGCGAATGCCGGGCTCACGCAAATCGCATTGCCGCAGTTGCTAGCTGAAGCGGACTTCGTCGCCTGTCTGGCGGCTGCCACCGACGAGACCGAGAATCTGATGAACGAACAGGCCTTCGCGACAATGAAGCCCCGCGCGTTTTTCGTCAACGCGTCGCGCGGCAACCTGGTCGATGAACCGGCCTTGCTGCGCGCGCTCGATTCGGGCCGGCTGGCAGGGTGTGCAACGGACGTTGGCCGCGACCACGATCAGAAGCCATCGCTTGCGCTCGCGCGTCACCCGAGAGTGATCGCCACGCCGCACATTGGCGGCCTGACGCCGCAGGCGACGGAGCATCAGGCGCTCGAGACCGTGGCGCAGGTTGGGGAAATCCTGCAAGGCCGCGCACCGAAAGGCGCCGTCAATGCCGACAAGGCGAGCCGGCTGGCGAGGCTGCGCCGTGATTGACCGGGCGTTGCGCGCGCACGGGGTACGTTGCATTGCTGGCGAGCGTGGCAAGCGGCGCTCGGGTCCGTTGCGATGCCGGTATGAAGGTGAGATAGGGCCGTGACGCAAAGACATACCCTGATCATCCTGAATCCCGGTCACTTCCATGCGGCGTTGACCTTGCGCGAGAGCCATCCGCTGATCGACGACGACATCCATGTTTTCGCCGAGGACGGGCCGGACGTGGACACATTCATACGCCTGGTTCACGCCTTCAACGACCGCGTGGTGAACCCGACGCATTGGACGCTGTACGTCTATCGCGGTGCAGATTATCTTGAAAAGCTCTTCGCGCAGCGGCCGGGGCAGGTGGTGATCATTGCCGGCCGGAATAACGAAAAGATGCCGCTCATCCACCTGCTGCATGCCCAGGGGTTCTGCGTGCTGGGCGACAAACCCTGGCTGATTGAAAGCGGGCAGACCGCTTTGCTCAAAGAGATCACGGCGAGCGCGCCGCTCGCCATGGATATCATGACCGAGCGCCATGAGATCGTGAACCGCCTGCAGAAGGCGTTCATGCGGCAGCCCGCGATATTCGGCGGCTTGCGTCTCGAGGGCCTCCGCCCTGCAATCGCCTTCCGCAGCGTCCATCACCTCTACAAGATGGTCAATGGCGCGCCGCTGCGGCGGCCCGCCTGGTATTTCGACCCCGCATCCCAAGGCGAAGGCATCACCGACGTCACCACGCACCTCGTCGACCTGGTGCAATGGATGACCGGCGACGGATCGCCTTTCGATTTCGATCGCGATGTCGCTCGGATTTGTGCGAGGCAGTGGTCGACCGCGATTCCGCGCAGCATGTTCTCGCGTATTACCGGGTTGGAGGATTTTCCGCCCGGCCTGCGAAACCAGGTCGTGGACGGCGCGTTGCCGTTTCTTTGCAATGCTATGCTGTCCTATGAATTGCGCGGTATTCCCGTGGAGATCGAGACTTTGTGGGGCCTGGAAGAACCGGTGGGCGGGGGCGACCTTCATCATGCGGTACTGCGCGGGAGCAAGGCCGATCTTATCGCCGAACAGGATGGGGAGACGGGATTCCTGACCACGCTGAGCATCAATCCCGCGAAAGGCGGCAAGGCTTATGCCGAAGCGCTGACTTGTGCGGTGGAGCAGATGCAGGAAGAGTTTCCCGGGCTTGGCCTCGAGCCCGAAGGCGAGGGGTTTCGCATCGTGATTCCGAAAGCGTTGCGCACAACGCACGAACAGCATTTTTCCGTCGTGCTGCAATCGTTTCTGGCCGATCTCGATCAGGGCGCATCGCCGGGAAATACCGGCCCGGATCTCAATTGCAGATACACCCTGCTGGCGCAGGCCCTTGCGTTGTCGCACGATGCGCTCGACATACAAAATTAAAAACTCTACCGAAGGTAATGCGATGAACAAAATCATGATCGTGACTGGCGGCAGCCGCGGAATAGGCGCGGCGACTGCGCTGATGGCGGCGCAACGCGGATATTCTGTCTGTGTGAACTACTTGCATAACCGCGCTGCTGCCGATGGCGTGGTAAACAGCATCGAAAAGCTCGGCCGTCGCGCCATTGCGGTGGCTGCGGATATGGCGTCCGAGCAGGATGTGGTGCGACTGTTCGAAAACGTCGATAAGGAACTCGGGCGTGTCACCGCACTGGTAAACAATGCCGGCGTCCTTGAAAAGCAGACTCGGCTCGAAGGAATCGACGCGGCACGCCTGACCCGAGTATTTGCAACCAACGTTACGGGCGCTTTTATTTGCTCGCGTGAAGCGGTGCGGCGCATGTCGACGAAGCACGGCGGCGAGGGCGGCGGCATCGTCAATGTTTCCTCGCGCGCATCGCAAATCGGCTCGCCAGGGGAATACATCGATTACGCTGCATCCAAAGGGGCGGTCGATTCGCTGACGCTCGGCCTCGCGAAGGAGGTCGCGGAGGAGGGCATCCGCGTCAATGCCGTGCGGCCGGGGTTCATCTATACGGAAATGCATGCCAGCGGCGGGGAGCCGGGCCGGGTCGACCGGGTCAAGGCTTTCGCGCCAATGAAGCGCGGCGGCACGGCCGAGGAAGTCGCCAGCGCCATTCTGTGGCTCTTGTCCGACGAGGCGTCCTACATCACCGGCGCCTTTATCGACGTGTCCGGTGGCCGATAAAAGCCTAATACGAGGCTGCAAAAGGGGCGCAAACAGTTCAAAGAAAGGCGATAATTGCCCTGCGGGCGGTCGGCAGTCCGTTTTCAACGAGAGGTGACAGATTGGCCAAACCAAACTATTCATTCGAGAAACGTCAAAAAGAAATCGCAAAAAAGAAAAAGCAGGAAGAAAAACGCCTGCGCAAGGCATCGGAAAAAGCTGGAACACCCGCCGAGGGCGATGGCACCACCCCGCCTCCGGCTGGAGGGGAAACTCCCACCCAGGGCTAAACGGGAGGCGGATGCATGCGGATCTGGGTCGATGCGGATGCCTGTCCGAATGTCATCAAGGACATCCTGTTCCGCGCCGCCGATCGGGCGCATGTCACCCTGACACTGGTTGCCAACCAGCCGGTCAGAATTCCCCCGTCCCCCTACATCAAGGCGCTCCAGGTGCCGGCCGGATTCGATGTCGCCGACGACAGAATCGTCGAGCTGACCGAGGCCGGGGATCTGGTGATCACCGCCGATATTCCACTCGCCGCCGGTGTCATAGAGAAGGGCGGCCACGCCCTGGATCCACGCGGCGAGACTTACACCAAAGACAACATCAGAGAACGTCTGGCCGTGCGCAAGCTCATGGACGAGTTGCGCAGCGGCGGCGTCGATACCGGCGGGCCTGCGACCTTCAGCAACGCCGACCGGCAGGCTTTTGCCAACAAGCTCGATCGCTTCCTGTCCGATAGTCGGTAGGCGCTAGGCACCGGACCCGCAGTTGTGGAATGATTGAACCATGAACCTGGAAAAAACAGTTGGACCGCCAGGGACGCCACGGACGCAAAGGAAAACGAATGCATGGATCTCTACTACCCTTTCACCCTTTGAGTGAGTTAGGTCAGGCATGCCTATCGTTCTCCTTTGCGTCCTTGGCGTCCTTTGCGGTGAATTACTAACTAACGGAATTAGGATGAAACAACTCGACAAGCTGCTCACGAACAACCGGCTCTGGGCTGCGGGGGTGCGCAGCCGCGAGCCGGACTATTTCACCAAGCTCTCGCAAATCCAGGTGCCGGAGTTCTTGTGGATCGGCTGCTCCGACAGCCGCGTCCCGGCGAACCAGATCACCGGCCTCGCGCCAGGCGAAGTCTTCGTCCATCGCAACGTCGCCAACATTGTCGTTCACGCCGATCTGAACTGCCTCTCGGTGCTGCAGTACGCAGTCGACGTGCTGAAAGTGAAGCACGTCATCGTCTGCGGACACTATGGTTGCGGCGGCGTAACAGCCGCGCACGACAACCTCAAACTCGGCCTGATCGACAACTGGCTGCGCCACGTGCAGGACGTCGGCCAGAAGCACCGTGAGGCGCTCAGCGCGATCCCGACTCGGGAAGGGCGGATCACCCGTCTGTGCGAACTCAATGTGATCGAGCAATCCGTCAATGTCGCGCAAACCACCGTGGTCCAGGACGCGTGGGCGCGCGGGCAGGAACTCGCCGTTCATGGCTGGGCCTACGATTTAAGGGATGGCGTGATACGGGATCTGAAGATGTCTATTGAAGGGCCGACGGAACTGGAAGAGTGTTACGCCACGGCACTGACTGTCTCCGATGGCGTCACGTCGGCGCTTGGCGGGAAGGGGCTCAAGCTCTAAGAATCTTACCGAACGCAGAGGCGTGCCGGTATGCGACCCATGGAACTATCCGACGAAGTCGTAGAGGAGTTGAAGAGACTCGAGGAAACACTGTTGCGTCCCGAAGTCCGCCGCTCCCGAGAAAAAATGTCCGCCCTGCTTGCCGACGACTTCATGGAATACGGAAGGTCCGGCCGCGTCTATGACAAGGCGGCCATCCTGGAAACGGCGGGCAAGCCCTTCGATGGCCAGTTGTCGCTGCATGGATTTTCCGCAAAGGCGCTGGCAGCGTCGGTCGCGCTGGTCAGGTATGCGACTGTCCTGCGACGATCCGATGGAATTGAATTCCATTCATTACGAAGTTCCATCTGGACGCGCACCGGACAGGGATGGCAATTGGAATTTCACCAGGCAACGGCCTGCGGATCTGCGAAGGACGAGTGAGCCAGGTCGGTATCCTGCTCGCGACCCTTGACCCGCGGCGATCCCCGCATCACAATCGGGCGCATGGAAACTCAATTCACTAGCGTGCTTCGACGTCACTCTGCGAGCAGAGTGACGCGTTCGTGCGGCCGACGACAGTCCTGATTTTGCAGACTCGAGCTCTATCGAAAGGCCGCATGTTCGTGCGGCCTTTGTTTTTGAATTGAACCCTTGAGGACCGGACCATGAAATTCGATGACTTTCCCGCGCAAGCGCTGATGGAGATCACGACCAGGCCGCCGCTGGTATTTGTCCGCGGCGAAGGCTCCTGGCTGTGGGATCACACAGGCAAGCGCTACCTCGACTTCATCCAGGGCTGGGCGGTCAACTGCCTCGGCCATAGTCCGGCGGTGATTACGCAGGCGTTGCTCGAACAGTCGCGCAAACTCATCTCGCCCAGCCCCGCGTTCTACAACGAACCTTCCATGCGGCTCGCGCAGCGTATCGTCGAGCACAGTTGCTTCCAACGCGTGTTCTTCACCAACAGCGGGGCCGAAGCCAACGAGGGCGCGATCAAGCTTGCGCGCAAGTGGGGGGCAAAGAACAAAAGCGGCGCCCACGAGATCATCACGTTCGAGGATTCATTCCATGGCCGCACGCTGGCCACGATGTCGGCATCGGGCAAGCCGCAGTTCCGCGAGTTGTTCGAGCCGAAGGTGCCAGGATTTCCGAAGGCAAAGCTCAACGACCTCGCCTCGGTCGAGCGCCTGATTACCGACAAGACTGTGGCCGTGATGCTGGAACCCATCCAGGGCGAGACCGGCGTCATCATCGCGACGGACACGTTCATGCGCGAACTGCGCGAGCTGACGCGCAAACGCGAGCTGCTGCTGATCGTCGACGAAATTCAGACCGGCGTGGGCCGCACCGGAAAATTATGGGGCTATGAATATTCCGGCATCGAGCCGGACGTCATGACACTCGGCAAGGGGCTGGGTGGCGGCGTTCCGCTGGCGGGATTGGTCGCGTCGGAGCGGGTTTCCTGTTTCGAGCCCGGCGATCAGGGCGGCACGTTCAACGGCAACCCGCTCATGGCGGCGGTCGGCTGCGCCATCATGGATACGATGCTCGGCACGGGCTTCCTCCAGGAAGTGCAGGCACGCGGGGACTATCTCGTAAAACAACTGGTTGCGCTTTCTTCCAGACGCAGTCTCGGAGAGGTAAGGGGGCGCGGCCTGCTGGTGGCGCTCGACTTAAAGCGCGATATCGCAGCGAATGTGGTGGAAGTCGCGCGCGATGACGGCCTGCTGCTCAATGCGCCGCGACCCAACCTGCTGCGCTTCATGCCGGCGCTGAATCTTTCCCAGGGTGAAACCGACCTCATGCTCGCGATGCTGGAGGATGTTCTGCGCAGGGTTGCGCCCGCCTGATGGCTGGTTCGGGCAATTCCCGGCAGTTCGGGGAGTCGAAATTGCGGGAGGGCGTGTACGAGGTCAGGGTAGGATTGACTTGGGGTTTTACCGCGAGAAACAATAAGCGGAGCATGTGCGGAGGGAGCCTGAAGTGAACGTCACGATCGATCCTGTCAATCTCATCCGTCATCTCCCCGCCAATTCGACAACGAATTGCAAAAACTGATGGATGCCCTTTGCCCGCGCCGATTCAAGCAACGCGGTTGGGGGCGCATCGAGTCATTCATCCTGGTGATCGGCGTGGCAGGCCTTGCCTGGCTGTTCCTGTGGCCCGGCGACACATTCAGCCAGGTAAAGATCGGAATGTCGCGGTCAGAGGCCATCGCGACGGTTGGAACGCCTCCCCGCAAAGAGGACAAAGCATTGCCATTCTGCCGCGAGGGCGCGACGCCTTACCGCGATTGCGAGGAGATCAGGAAATCCGGCGCGGTCTATTTTCTGCTGTGGAAATTGGGGATCGGATCGTGGATGGTCGTCGGCCTGGATGCCAACGACAAGGTCTGCTATCGGGGGCGGGTGAACACCTAGCCGAGAGGTCGGCTTCAGTCGGGAATGAATTTCAGCGCCACACCGTTGTTGCAGTAACGCAGGCCTGTCGGGTTCGGGCCGTCCTCGAACACGTGGCCCTGATGTCCGCCGCAACTGGCGCAGTGATACTCGGTGCGCTGCGCGAACAACTTTCTATCCACTTTGGTTTCGATGGCGTCCGCAATGGCCGTGAAGAAGCTCGGCCATCCGGTCTTGCTGTCGTATTTCATGTCGGATTTGAACAGCGGTTCCCCGCAGCCCGCACAGACGAAAACGCCCTTGCGGTATTCCGCATTCAGGGCGCTGGTAAAGCGGCGCTCGGTGCCTTCCTCGCGCAGCACCTGGTATTGTTCAGGCGTCAGATCGCATCGCCATTGCGTGTCGGCTTTGTGCCTATGCCCCATGTTGCGGTGCCTCCCGGTGTTTCCCCCTCGCTGCTTGGCATTCTCAATTTGCCGAGCGCCGGGGGTTGTGTTATCTCTGGCTGCAGCACGAAGCGTGCGTGCAGTGTAACTATAGTCAATATCACGTGGCGGTAAAAACCGACAATAACAAAAGGGGGGGGGCCATGGCTCAGGGGCATTCCATAACAGTCTGTCTTATCGGCGCCCGACGCCGCAGTTCCAATGCGTGGCACATGCTGCGCGGCGGCTTCGGCGTTGCACTTCTGGCGCTGCTTTCTGGATGTTCCTGGCTGTGGCCGGCGCCGGCGCAACCCGACCCCGAACGGGAGGCGGTTCAGTACAGCCATGCGCCGCTGCCCTTACCGGAGCCAGTCAAGGTCGTTGCTCCGGAGCCTGCGCCGTCCGCGACCTCCGCGCCCAAGAAGACGGCGCATGACCAGATCACAATTCTGCCCAAGAAGGACGGCTCAATCGGCGGTGTCGTGGTTCGCCAGGACGGCGTCGCCATCCTCCTCGACAAAGCCTATGCAACGGCGCTGATCGAAGGTCCCGGCATGATTACGGAGTCGACTTACGATGCGCAACGCGCACAGCAGGATTTCGCCATTGTCCTCGCCGCGCTGCCGGGCGAGCCGGCGAAATTCCTGTTGTATTTCCTCGAAGCCCAAGACGAGCTCACGCCGGAGTCCGAGGCGGAGATCGAAAAGATTTTTGCCGAACTGGCTACGCGGTCTGCGTCGGAAATACTGGTCATCGGTCACACTGACGCCGTCGGCGCGGCCCAGTACAACGACAAGCTTTCATTACAGCGCGCCGAGCATGTCCGTGCCGAACTGATCCGCCGCGGCATTGCCGAGGTTAACATCACGGTCGAGGGACGGGGCAAGCGCGAGCCGCTGGTGACAACCGCGGATGGAATCGCGGAGCCGATGAACCGGCGCGTGGAAATCAACGTTCGCTGAAGGGATCGATCAGATCAGTCCTTCGAGCAGCTGAATATCCACTTCCGATCCTGCCGGGACGTTGCCTTGATCGGTAGGCAGGATGATAAAGCAGTTGGCCTGGCTCATCGAAGACAGGATGCCGGAACCCTGGTCGCCGGTGGTGCGTACGCTCCACTGACCGGTTGCGTCGCGCGAAAGAATGCCGCGCTGGAATTCCGTACGGCCCGGCGCTTTCTTGATCGGGGAAGTGCAGAGGACCTTCTGGGTCGGCAGCGGGATGGCCCGGGTTTGCCCCTGCAAATGCAGCAGCGCGTCGCGCACAAACTGATAGAACGTAACCATGACGGCGACTGGATTGCCGGGCAGGCCGAAGAAATGCGCATCGCCGATTTTGCCGTAGGCAAGCGGCCGGCCGGGCTTCATTGCAATTTTCCAGAACAGCACTTCGCCAAGGCGATCGAGCACCTGTTTGACGTAGTCGGCTTCCCCGACGGAAACGCCGCCGCTGGTAATCACTACGTCGGCTGACCGCGCGGCATCCTTGAACGCCTGTTCGACATCCTCCGGCGTATCGCGGATCACGCCCATGTCCAGCACTTCGCAACCCAACCGCACAAGCAGGCCGTAGATCGTATAGCGGTTGCTGTCATAAATCTGGCCTGGGCCCAGCGGCGTGCCGACCGCAACGAGTTCGTCGCCAGTCGAGAAGAACGCCACCCGCAACTTGCGATAGACCGCGACTTCGCCAATGCCAAGTGAAGCCATCATGCCGATTTCGGCCGGCCGTATCGGCTGGCCGCGTTTGAGCGCCGCTTCGCCTGCGCGCAGATCTTCGCCCGCGCTACGCGTATTCGTGCCTTTCTTCGACAGCGGCATGACGCTGACCTGATCTGCGCAAGCGCGCGCGCGCTCCTGCTGCACTACGCTGTCAGCGCCGGCAGGAATCACCGCTCCCGTCATGATGCGCACGGCTTGACCTGCTGCGAGTGTGCCTTGGAAGGGCTTGCCGGCAAACGACGCCCCGACAATTTTCAGCGTGGATTCTGCGTCGGATTTCAAGTCGGCGAAGCGCACTGCGTAACCGTCCATGGCCGAGTTGTCGTGCTGCGGCACATTCACCGGCGAGATCACATCCTCAGCCAGCACGCGCCCGAGCGTGGCGCGGATGCTCAGGCGTTCAACGGTCGTTACCGGCGAAAGAAAAGCGCGAATGTGTTCGCGCGCTTTTTCCACGGGCATGGAATTCGGGTCGTAGTCGGACGTGGCAGTCAGATCGTGGAGGGTCTTGGCGGACGACATGGTGGCGGGTCGGAAAAGTCAAAAAGTGCTACTTCGCTTTCAGGCCTTTCTTGAGGAGATCGGCCGTCAGTTCGTTCAGGGGTATGCCGCGTTCCTGTGCGAGCGACTGCAGTTGCTTTACGAGTTCGCCTTCGAGCTTGATCGCGAACGGCACCAGGCCGAGCACCTGGTCGCGCTTGCGCTGTTCGCGCCGGTCCGTGACGGCTGACGCACCCTGGCCGAAGCGGCCGGGGGTAGCGGACTGGCTCATCTGGCGGTCAATTTTCTTGCCTTTGCTTTTTGCGAGTTCGGCTCTTTTCAAGGGATCAGGCCACTGTAGATGCTTCGGAGGAGGGGATTCGGTTTTTGCACTTCTCTGGATCGGGCCTGCTTACGCTTTGCCAGTCACCAGGCACTCATAAAGCGCATCACCCGCCGATGTAGGACATTTCCACTTTACGCAGTTTCGCCGTATCGGCCGTGCGTATTTCTGAATAACGATCGCTGCGCGCACGCCAGATTCTGGCAATGGCCGCCGCGAGTTCTTCGTCGTTGGCACCGCCCCGAATCAGATCGCGCAGGTCGGTTCCCTCGGTGGCGAACAGGCAGGTGTAGAGCGAGCCCTCGGCGGAGAGTCGCGCACGCGTACAGTCCTTGCAGAAGGCCTGCGTCACCGACGAAATGAAGCCGACTTCGCCCGTGCCGTCCTTGTAGCGCCAGCGTTCGGCGACTTCGCCGACGTAGTTCGGGTCGGCGGGTTCGATGGGCAATTCGGTGTTGATGCGCGAGACCAGCTCGCGCGAGGGCACAACATATCCCATTTTCCATCCGTTGGTATTGCCTACGTCCATGAATTCGATGAAACGCAGGATGTGCCCGCTGCCTTTGAAGAAACGCGCCATGTCGACGACGCTCTGATCGTTGGTGCCGCGCTTGACCACCATGTTGACCTTGATCGGTTTCAGGCCGACGCGGTCTGCTTCC
>JANXVW010000190.1 GCA_025351455.1 Betaproteobacteria bacterium
CTCTCGCCCAGAAGTCATCGGTCACGACCCAAGACGCCACTCGTTTCTTCGCTGCCCGTTTCTTCGCCACCATCGCACCACTCCGTCGCCGCGTCACAGGCGGCTCGGAATGGAATTATACTATTTACGGATAACTTCTTATTCCATGACGCCGGTTACGATTGCCATTCGGTACTCTCGGAGAATCTCGCCGGCTGCGGTGATGGGAAACCGATCGAGGTTTGACGGCAGGAGCAACGGGTCTTGATCACGCTGGATCTCGATTTTTCCGACATGCGGCTGTTCCCTCCATCGGCGCACGTAGGCATCTGGATTTTGCCCCCGGCTTCGCAAAGTGTGATGGGCATTTTGAAGTTGCTCGAACGCGGCCTGTACATGCTCAAGACCGAACCCACGGATCGGCGCCTGTGGATTGTCGAAAACGAGCGCATCCAGATTCGCGACTAGCCTGACGGTGGATCCAATAATATGTTTCTGCCATGACTGATCAGGAAAATCCTTCCGAAGGCCGAATCACGACCGAGCTGCGCGACGGGCTGTTCCTGATCGGCATCGACCGGCGGGCGAAGCTGAACGGGTTTACGCCGGTCATGCTACGCGGCATGGCGCAGGCCTACACGCGCTATGAACAGGAAACCGCAGCGCGTTGCGCGGTGGTGTTCGCTGAAGGCGCGCATTTCACGGCCGGGCTCGACTTGCCGAAGGTCGCGCCTTATCTCGGCAGCAACACTTTGCTGGTGGAAGAGGGCGAGATCGACCCGTTCGAGTCGCGCCCGCCGTTTCGCAGCAAGCCGGTGGTCTTCGCGGTGCACGGCATCTGCTTCACGCTCGGCATCGAGATGATGCTCGCCGCCGATATCGTCGTTGCCGCAGCGGATACCCGTTTCGCGCAGGTCGAGGTCAAGCGTGGCCTCATGCCGACCGGCGGGGCCACGATCCGCATGGTGGAGCGCGCAGGCTGGGGCAACGCGATGCGCTACCTGCTGACCGGCGACGAGTTCGACGCGCAGACAGCGCTGCGGCTCGGCTTCATCCAGGAAATCGTCGAGCCGGGGCGGCAGAAGGACAGGGCGATCGAACTGGCGAGGAGTATTGCCGACCAGGCGCCGCTCGCCGTGAGCGCGACCATCGCAAACGCAAGGCTGGCGCTGCGTGATAGCGTGGCCGCCGCCCAGGAACGATTCGGTGCGACGCAGCGGCATTTGCTGGCCTCGGAGGATTTCCAGGAGGGCCTGCGCAGCTTCAAGGACAAGCGTCCGTCGGAATTCAGTGGCAAATAGCCCTTCACGACGCACAACGCTTAAGTCTCATAACGAAGGCACTCCCCTCTGTCCAGCTCTCTGCTGCGCTTCACACCCCTCGGGGTGTGAGTGTGTCCTTGTCCCGCCAGCGGAGAGAGGGTTCGAATCTCTTCAGTTTCCAGATCGCCCTCTCCCCTCGCGGGAGAGGGGAGGGGAGAGGGGGAAGGGGGCACCTTGTCGGCTTTCGTAATGACCGCGGTCCTGTTCGGCGCACTTCTGCATGCGTCTTGGAATGCCATTATCAAGTCGGGGGAAAGCAAAGTCCTCGACATCGCAATCGTCGTCTGCGGGGCCGGCCTGGTCGCGGCCGCGACGCTGTTTTTTCTTCCGCTGCCGGCCGCCGGGAGCTGGCCCTACCTCGTCGTCTCCGCCGTCATTCAGCTTGCCTACTTTGCAGTGATCGCGGCGGTTTATCGCACGGGGGACTTGAGCTATGTCTATCCGATCATGCGCGGATCTGCGCCGCTGTTGACCGCGTTGGTCGCGGGGGTCTTCGTCGGCGAGCGGCTGGCGTCCGGGGCATGGGCCGGCATCGTTCTCATCAGCGCCGGAATCCTGTTGCTGGCGGCAAATCAATGGCGGTCGGAGCGCTTCGATCTCGCGCAAACGCTGCTTGCCTTGGGGAATGCGGCGCTCATTTGCGTTTATACGGTCGTGGACGGCATCGGCACCCGATTGTCGGGCAATGCGTTCAGCTATGTCGGCTGGATGATGGCGCTGGATGGTATTGCGATGGCGGTTTTTGTTTTGGCCCGATATCGGGAGCAAGCAATGCGCGAGTTCCCGCCACGCTGGCACCTCGGACTTGGCGGGGGTTTTTGCGCGTGGGCATCCTACGGGATCGCGCTGTGGGCGATGACGCGCGCCCCGGTTGCGATGGTCGCGGCGTTACGCGAAACCTCGGTGATATTCGCAACCGTCCTCGCCGCCGTCGTGCTGAAGGAAAAATTCAGCAATGCGCGCTACGCGGCGGCTTTCCTGGTCTGCGTCGGCGCGATATCCCTCAAAATTTTCTAGAACGTCTCCAACAAATCTCACCGCAAAGACGCAAAGGACGCGAAGGAAGGCAATAACGAGACGGCGCTTGCTTTGAATTGTGCCAAGGTCAACGATCGGACGAAGCTAAAGCGGACGGCGCAAATCGGCGAAACACTTTTATACCCTAACCTCACCATTTGCTCTTCCTTTGCGCCCCTTTGCGTCTTTGCGGTGAGTCCGCATTACGCCTTAACCACCCCGGCCGTCCTTGGCGAGGCGGATGCCGGTCATCTGCCAGCGTGCGGTGGCAGGAAAGAAATTGCGGTAAGTCGTCCGGCAGTGGCGGGCGGGCGTCAGGCAGGAACTGCCGCGCAGGACGTACTGGTTCACCATGAACTTGCCGTTATATTCGCCGACTGCCCCTGCTGGCCAGAGATAGCCGGGGTAGGACGTGTAGCTCGATTGGGTCCACTGCCACGCCTCGCCGAATAGTTGTTGCAGGCCGGTCTTGTTGCCTGCGGGGCGCGGATGCAATCGCTCGGGCCGGCCCGTGTCCTCCGCCGCTGCGACCCGGCTCGCTGCGTTTTCCCATTCCGCTTCGCTCGGCAGGCGCGCGCCGGCCCAACGCGCGTAGGCATCCGCTTCGAAATAGGAAATGTGGACGGCCGGGGCGGCAGCATCGAGCGCCCGGCTTCCGCCGAGCGTAAATTCGTCCCAGCGTTCACTCCCGCGCTCCCAGTAGATCGGATGGGTGATCCTGTTGGCCTGGATCCAGTCCCAGCCTTCGGAGAGCCACAGCCGCGGATCGCGGTAACCGCCATCGGCAATAAAATCGAGATATTCGCCATTGGTCACCAGGCGCGACGCCAGGCAATAGGCATTCAGATATTGCTTGTGGCGCGGCGTTTCGTTGTCGAAACAAAATCCGTCGCCGTCATATCCGATTTCGGCCACGCCGCCGTCGAACGCATGCCATTCGATGCCGGCCGCGACCGGGGAGTTTGCTTCCTCCCACTCGCGATAGGCTGACTTTAACGGATTCAGCGAAAACAGATGCTTGACGTCGGTCAGGATCAGCTCCTGGTGCTGCTGCTCGTGGTGCAGACCGAGGTCGACCAGCGTGCGGAAAGCCGCGTCGTTTTCGCATCGCGCAAAGATTTTCTCCATGCGCTCGTTCACTTTCTTGCGATACAGCATTATTTCGTGCAGCGATGGACGCGTCAGCAGGCCGCGTTGCGCCCGCGGAAATTTTTCCCCTACCCCGTTGTAGTAGGAATTGAACATCACCCGGAACGCAGGCAGGAAGGCTGCGAACGATGCCTCGAATTTTTCCAGGACGAAGGTTTCGAAGAACCACGAGGTGTGGCCGAGATGCCACTTCACCGGGCTTGCGTCCGGCATGGACTGTACGCAGCAGTCTTCCTCGGACAACGGTTTGACCAGATTCACGCTGTGCGCACGAATGCCGGCGTAACGCTCGCGCAATCCGGTGCGATCCACCGGCGCGGCGCCGCCCCCGTGCGGGTCGATTGCCAGAGGCCTGCGTGGATCGTTCACGATCGTCTCCGGGTTACGCGCTTGCGTAGAACAGCGCGAACCAGTTGCGCTGATCGGTCCACGCCGTGACATTGTGGAAGCCCGTCCGGCGCAGCAGCGCGCCGAATTCCTCCACACTGTATTTGTAGCTGTTCTCCGTGTGGATGCGCTCCCCGGCCTCGAAGCGGCGCGACCCGCCGGGCCAGTTCACGTCGACGGCCAGGCGTGTTTCGACATGCATTTCCGCACGCGACATGGTCTGGTTGAAAAATCCCAGGTGCCGCCAGTCGCGCACGTCGAAATCCGAGCCCAGTACGGTGTTCACATTGTTGAGCGCATTCAGGTTGAAGGCGGCTGTCACGCCGAGCGCATCGTCATAGGCAGCGTCGAGAATCGACTTTTCCTTGATCAGGTCCACGCCGATCAGCAGGCCGCCGTGTTGCAGGCACTGGCGCCGCAGATCGGACAGGAAACCGGCGGCGTCGGCCGGCGTGAAATTGCCGATGGACGAGCCCGGGTAGAAAAACAGCCGCCCGTCCGCAGGAATGGAATCCGGCAGTGCCAACCCTTCCGACATGTCCACGCTCAAACCCGTCATCGCGATGCCGGGATATTGGCGGCGCAGGCGAGCCAGCGCGGTCTCCAGGTACTCCGCGGAAATGTCCACCGCCACGTATTGCGCAGGCTGGAGCACCGCGAACAGGGAGGCGGCTTTTTCGCAATTGCCCGCACCCAGGTCGATGAGGTTGCGGCCGCGGCCGGCCACGCGCGCGATGTCGTCGATTTGGCGCGAAAAAATCGCCGCCTCGGTGCGGGTAGGGTAGTACTCGGGCAGACGAGTGATCGCCTCGAACAATTGCGATCCGAGGGAGTCGTAGAAATACTTCGACGGGATCCAGGCCTGCGTCGCATTCAGGCCGGTGAGCAATTCATCGCGGCCATGCAACGACCGTGCACTGAGCTGGCGATTGCGCCATCGCAGCGCGTCCGTCGTGCGCAGGGCCTGACGGCGTTGCAGTGTTTCCGATATAAGATCGAAACTCCCAAAGTCCGGATTCGCTATGGTGATCGCGGATTCCGATTCGTCCAGCGGCATGTTCAGGGCTCCCGTTGTCATGCGTTTTCCAGCCGTGGCAGAAACAACCATGTTAGCGCTTTCCCGCGCGATGCGTCTCCCCCGGAAATGGATTCCTCGCCCGAATGCTGCCGGCGCTTTTGATTTGCGCCCGCAATAATGCAGCCCGTTCCGATACGTGTGGTGCCCTGTGGAGGGGACGCCGTTTATGCGGCCGAGGGTGGCTCGACCGCAGTCATATTCGGACATGAGGCCCGGCTGACTGGTTCCTGAATTCCTGCGGGAATCGCCGAATTATTGGCATGGGACACAATATGTCGCCAACGACAGACGGGCTCCATTGCGCGCCACAAAGGAGTCGGGCGAGGCCCGACCGGGGATGGCCTTCCGGGCCTATGGCGCTGGAAGCGGCAATCAGTCCGCCGCGAAATTCATCGCGACGCCATTGATGCAATAGCGCAAATGGGTCGGCGGCGGGCCGTCTTCAAAAACGTGTCCGAGATGGCTGCCGCAGGTCGCGCAGTGCACTTCAGTCCGGATCATTCCATAGGAATCGTCGACCGAGGTCCCGGTTGACCCTGCTATCGGATCATTGAAGCTGGGCCACCCCGTCCCGCTCTCGAATTTGCGTTTCGACTCGAACAGGGGCTGGTCGCACCCCGCGCAGGAAAATGTTCCCGGCCGCTTTTCCGCAAGCAGCGCGCAGCTGTCCGGTGCTTCGGTCCCGTGCGCCCGCATCACCTGGTACTGCGCCGGGGTCAGCCTGCGGCGCCATTCAGCATCGCTGTGTGTGACGGCAAAGGCCTTCGTCATGATGTTCGCGTCCTCTTGGTCAGGCACGTTCGGGCGTAAAGGTCATGGCGACGCCGTTCATGCAATAACGCTGGCCCGTCGGCGGCGGACCGTCATTGAACACGTGGCCGAGGTGGCCGCCACACCGGCGGCAACTGACCGCCGTGCGCGCCATGCCGAAGGAGCTGTCGTCCGTGGTGTGGACCGCATTCTCCAGGGGGGACCAGAAGCTTGGCCAGCCGGTATGGCTTTCGAATTTGGTTTTGGAAGAGTACACGGGCAACTGGCAACCGGCGCAGGAAAACGTTCCGGCCCGATGCTCATTGTTGAGGGGGCTGGAAAAGGCTCTTTCCGTTCCTTCCTTTCTCAGCACGGCATATTGCTCCGGCGTCAATAGTTTCCGCCATTCCGCGTCCGTATGCGTGACTTCGAATTTTTCGGCCGCGACCGCCGGGTGTGTAACCCCGTATTGTCTCGCAGCCAGGATCGCCAGCCCCCCGGCGCCCGCCATCAAAAATACTCTTCGTTTCATCACGGCCTGTCCTCCTGAAATGGTCTGGTACGTCCCATATACGTTCAAGCGGGATATGTGGATGTTTTGCCGCCTTGCAAGGGGAATTCCTGAAGGCGGCGCGTACAGCGAGAGACGTGGAGTGAATTTTACTTCGTCTGCTGGGGTGGGCCTTTTATTTGAACGGTAACCCATCCCCATCCCGACGCGCGGACACGTTAGTGATGAAATCACCCGTTTGCGGGGCGGCTGAGACACGTTAGCCGCAGGCCCGCTTGCGGGAGCAGCCGCATGCGCACCGTTACCACAATGCAACGGAGCCTTATGCGCCCCTACCCGCAAATTGGGGCTGCGCCTAACGAGTCAGGGGCGCGCGTCATTGTTTCGTCTCCCGCC
>JANXVW010000192.1 GCA_025351455.1 Betaproteobacteria bacterium
CCCCCTAAGTCTTCAGTATGTTTTCACCGCAAAGACGCAAAGGACGCGAAGGAAAAACAAGGGCAGAAAACATTAGGCGGTAAACGCACGCCTAGGCCGATGACCCACCATAAGCAAAAATCGGCAGAATGGGTCCATCAATTTTCCTATCTTTAACCCCGGTTCTCCTTTCCTCGATCTTCTTATCCTTTGCGCCCTTTGCGCCTTTGCGGTGAATATGTTTCTTGCCTTATTCGCGCATCGACGCGAAGTGCCGCTGCATGCGTTCCGCGTCCGGCGTAATGCCGGTAAACAGGCGGAACGCCTCGGCCGCCTGGAATACTGCCATGCCGCTGCCGTTCATGGTGCGGCATCCGAGTCCGCGCGCCACGCGCAGCAGTTCGGTCTCCAGCGGAAAATAGACGATCTCGGCGACCCAGATGGCGGGCCGCAGCAACGCCGCCGGCAACGGCAGGCCGGGATATTTCACCATCCCCGTCGGCGTCGCATGGACCAGGCCCTCTGCCTTCGCCATCGCAGCGGCCAGATCGGATTCTGCCAGTGCGCGGCCGGCGCCGAAGCGCGTGCAAAGATCGGCTGCCAGATTTTTCGCGCGCGTCGCATCCAGATCGAAAATTGAAAGCTCGCGCGCACCGAGCGTCAGCATTGCGTGGGCAACAGCCGCCCCCGCCCCGCCGGCGCCGAGCTGGACCACGCTGTCTTTTGGCACGTCGGGAAGCCCGCGCCGAAAGCTTTCCGCAAATCCCCACCAGTCGGTGTTGTGGCCGACACGCTTGCCTTTCGAAAGCACGATGGTATTAACCGCGCCGATGGCGCGCGCATCGTCGGACAGGTCATCGAGTAACGCGAGGACGCTGCGCTTGCAGGGATAGGTGATGTTCAATCCCGCGAAACCTTTGTCTTCCGCGCCCTTCAGCAGGTCCGGCAGCGCGTCCACGCCGGCGCACAGTTTTTCCAGGTCGATGAGTTGGTATTCGCATTGCATTCCCTGCGCCGCCGCCTCATGCTCATGCATCGAGGGGGTGCGCGAAGCTTGGATGCCGGCCCCGATCAGGCCGACCAGGTAAGGGGAGTTGATCGCAGTTTTCATGTCGGCGAAGGAGCGCAATACACGGGCCCTGTCTAGTTGTTCTGTGGAGGGCATTCGCGCGAGATTCTAAATGACTTCGCTCCCGTCAGCTGTTTCGTTCAGCCTCGGGTATGCTTCGGATTATTCCCTCGGCCCTCATCCCTCGCCCCTCGTCCCTGATGAATCCCTTCCTGTCCGCCAAAAAACTCGCCGCCCTGATCCGCCGCAAGAAAATCAGCAGCGTCGAATTGCTCGATTTCTACCTCGACCGCGTTGCGCGCCTGAATCCGAAGCTCAACGCCGTCGTCGTGCTCGACGAAAAGCGCGCGCGCGAGCAGGCGCGCAAGGCGGATCGCGCCGCAGCAAAAGGCGACTGGAAAGGCCCGCTGCACGGCGTGCCGATAACGGTGAAGGAGTCTTTCGACCTCGAAGGCCACCCGACGACCTGGGGCCGAGCCGAAATGAAGGGCAACATCGCGAAGCAGCACGCCCTCGCGGTGCAGCGGCTGATGGATGCGGGCGCGGTCGTGTTCGGCAAGACCAATGTGCCGTCGCTACTGGCGGACTGGCAGACATTCAATCCGGTCTACGGCACGACCAACAATCCGTGGGATGTGACTCGCGGTCCGGGCGGTTCGTCCGGAGGCGCGGCGGCGGCGCTCGCAGCCGGCCTGACCGGGCTCGAACTCGGCAGCGACATCGGCGCATCGATCCGCAACCCTGCGCACTATTGCGGCGTATTCGGACACAAGTCCACGTTCAAGCTCTGCCCGAGCACGGGACACAACCTGCCGCCGAACCTGTCCGTCAAGGATATGGCGGTCATCGGCCCAATGGCACGCAGCACGGACGACCTGGCAATTTCGCTGAAGCTCATCTCGCAGCCGGACGAACTGGATGCGCGCGGCGTCAAGATCGCGCTGGTCAGGCCGAAGCCCGACGTCAGAAAACTCAAGATCGGCGTGCTCACCACCGCCGCAACGGCGGAGGTGGACGACTCGGTGCAGGCAGCGATCCTTGCCGCAGCGCAGGCGTTCGCGAAGCACGGCGCGAAAGTCAGTGAAACAGCACGTCCGGATTTCGACCTGCACGAAGCGCATCGCACTTTCATCCATCTGCTGCGTGGCGCAACGTCGTCCGCATTGAGCGACGAGCAGTTCGCGCGCCAGTGCGAACTCGCCGGCAAGGCCAAAGCAGGCGATGACAGCTACGCCGCCTGGATGATGCACGCCAATACGATGCCGGTCCGGGAATGGCATGCGTGGAACGAAAAGCGCGAACAGATCCGCCGCGCATGGGGAGCGTTCTTCCGCGAATTCGACCTGCTGCTTTGCCCGGCCGCTGCCACCGCCGCGTTCCCTCACAACCAGACCGGCGAACGATGGGATCGCATGGTCATGGTCAACGGCAGACCGCAACCGTCCACCACGCAGCTGTTCTGGGCCGGCTATCCGGGCATGGCCTTCCTGCCATCGACCGTCGCGCCGGCAGGTTTCACCAGGGAAGGCTTGCCGATGGGCGTGCAGATCGTCGGCCCGCAGTACGGCGACCTGTCGACCATCGCCGCGGCCGGATTCCTGGAACGCGAGTTCCAGCCCTTCGTTGCGCCGAAAGGTTACGAATGAGGTACAAGATTGCGCGGGCTGCCGCCCGAACGCTGCTGCTGTCGCTGCTGACAGGCAGCGCCTTTGCCGGAGAACCGGCGGACGACGCGGGGGCTGCGCAGGTTGCCGCCGCCACAGCCGAATGGATCTCGACTTTCAATACCCGCGATGCGGCGCGCATCTCCGCGCTGTACGCGCCGGACGCAATCCTGTGGGGGACGGTATCGCAGACCATACGCACGACACCGGGCGAAATCCTCGAGTACTTCGAGGAATCCTCCGCCAAGCGGCCCAACCTGCGCATGATCCTGGGCGAATATCATGTGCGCCTGTATGGCGACATTGCGATCAACTCCGGCTACTACTCTTCGCGCAACCCGGTAGAGGGCAAAGACGTCGTGGTCCCGATGCGCTTTACATTTACTTATCGCAAGGAAGGCGATCGCTGGATGATCGTCAATCACCACTCTTCGCGCTTTGCCTGGACGCCCTGAGCGGCC
>JANXVW010000195.1 GCA_025351455.1 Betaproteobacteria bacterium
AGTTCGGCTGCCGCGACCGCACAACCTCTGTCGTTATGCGGATGCACTGACAACACGATGCTGTCGCGATTGGCCACGTGGCGGCCGAACCACTCGATCTGGTCGGCGTACACATTCGGGGTGGCCATTTCCACCGTGGCCGGCAAATTCAGGATCGCCGGATGCTGCGGCGTGGGCTGCCATACCGCGTTGACCGCGTCGCAGATTTCCACCGCGAAATCCAGTTCGGTGCCGGTAAAGCTCTCGGGCGAATACTGGAAGACCCAGTCGGTATCCGGTTGTTGTTGTGCGCACTCGAGTACGACCCGCGCTCCCTCGACGGCAATGTCTACGATGCCCGGCTTGTCGAGGCCGAACACGACGCGCCGTTGCACGGTCGATGTCGAGTTGTACAAATGCATGATGGCGCGTTTCGCGCCGCGCAGGGATTCGAAAGTGCGGCGGATCAACGGTTCCCGCGCCTGGGTCAGCACCTGCACGGTCACATCATCGGGGATCAGCTTCTCCTCGATGAGCTTGCGCACGAAATCGAAATCGGTCTGGGATGCGGCTGGAAATCCGATCTCGATTTCCTTGAATCCGGTTTTCAGCAGGAGCATGAACATGCGCAGCTTGCGCTCCGCATCCATGGGTTCGATCAGCGCCTGGTTGCCGTCGCGCAGATCGACGCTGCACCAGACTGGCGGTCTGGTGATGACCTGGTTCGGCCAGGTCCGGTCCGGCAAGGGTATCGGGGCAAACGGACGGTATTTCTGCGAAGGGTCTCGGTTCATTTCGTGTACTCGCACAATTTGATGAGCCACAACCGCCTGACAACTTACTTGGCGGGCTTGGGTACTGCGGGATTGGAGTTAGTTTATGTGCGCGCGGGGCGCAGCAGCAGGCCGGTCAGCAGGTTGCTGACAAGAAAAAGACCGGTTTGGCCGTGCTGATGGGAATGCATGCGTCCGACTATAGGCAGATTTTTCCTGCTTCGCAAGCCCCTGCTTTGGCCCTTATGGCCCAGAGGGCGGCGGGGAAGGCTTTCTGCGCAGCCGTTCGCGGGCCCACATGACGTAGCCCGAGCCGGCATAAACGGCAAACAGGCTGAACAGGACTTCCGGCAGGTTGTTGGCAACCTGCATCAATGCGACCACGCTCAGCGCAATGATGACCAGTACGCGAAACGGCACGCTCTTGCGCAGGTTGATGTCCTTCCCGCTCCAGAAACGCACGCTGCTGACCATCGTGATGCCGGCAAACAACGTTACTCCCCAAGCCAGCAACGGAATGTCGGCGCGGGCCACATCATAGGATTCCAGCGCCCATACCAGCCCAGCGATCAGTCCGGCGGCGGCCGGGCTCGGCAGCCCCTGGAAGTAGCGTTTGTCGACCACGTCGATGTTGGTGTTGAACCGTGCGAGCCGCAGCGCGGCGCAGGCGCAATAGACGAAGGCGGCAAACCAGCCCAGCTTGCCCATGCCTTTCAGCGACCATTCGTAGATCACCAGCGCGGGCGCCGCGCCGAACGACACCATGTCGGACAGGCTGTCGTACTCCGCACCGAATTCACTTTGTGTACGCGTCAGCCGCGCCACCCTGCCGTCCAGGCCATCGAACACCATCGCCGCGAAGATGCCCTGCGCGGCAAGTTCGAACTGCAGGTTCATCGCCTGCACGATGGCATAAAAACCCGCGAACAGCGCGCAGGTGGTGATCGCATTGGGCAGCCAGTAAATGCCGGTACGGCGGATGCCGGTGCGGCTGAGCCATCGGGCCTTGGGAGCGGGATGGTTCATTGCAGCCTCACGTTTTGACCGGCAGGCGCGCCAGGATGGTTTCCCCGGCAAAGACCTTGTCGCCGACCGCAGCCTGCGGCCTGGCATCGAGGGGCAAGTAGACGTCCACGCGCGACCCGAAACGGATGAAGCCGAAACGCTGCCCGCGCGTCAGCCGGTCCTTGTTCTGCACGTAACAGAGAATGCGGCGCGCGATGAGGCCTGCGACCTGCACGCACGTCACTTCCGCGCCGCTGTCGGTATGGATCCACAATGCGTTGCGCTCGTTCTCCAGCGATGCCTTGTCGAGCGCGGCGTTGAAGAAACGGCCGCCGAAATACCAGGTCTTCCTGACTTCACCGTCCACCGGGCTGCGATTCGAGTGCACGTTGAACACGTTCATGAATACGCTGATTTTCAGCGCATCGCGATCCAGATAGGGGTCCCTGGCTTTGCCGACGACGACGATGCGTCCGTCGGCGGGCGAGACCACTGCATCCGCGTCGACGGGCAGGGAGCGCGGCGGATCGCGGAAAAATTGCAGGATGAACAGCGTTACAAGCCAGAACGGAATGGACCACCAGCCCCAGCCGCTGGTCGCCACGACCGATAGAACTGCCGCACCGGCCAGAAACGGCCAGCCCTCTTTGGCAATGATGGGGTGGGGGTAGTTAGATTGCATGGCGTAAGGGGTCAGGAGTAAGGGGGTAGGGGGAACAGCGCATTATCTCCTCACTCCTTTCCCCTGACTCCTTACTTCTAGTTTTTGGTCTTGTCGACCAGCCGATTGGCCTTGATCCAAGGCATCATCTCGCGCAGCTTGCCACCGACAATTTCAATCTGGTGCTCGCGGCCAATGCGGCGCATGGCGCCCAGCTTGGTGGCGCCGGTCTTGTTCTCCAGCAGGAATTCCTGGGCATACTGCCCGGTCTGGATTTCCTTGAGGATCTTGCGCATTTCATTGCGCGTCTCTTCGGTGATGATGCGCGAACCGCGGGTGAAGTCGCCGTACTCCGCGTTGTTCGAGATCGAATAACGCATGTTGGCGATGCCGCCTTCGTAGATCAGGTCGACGATCAGTTTGAGTTCGTGCAGGCACTCGAAATAGGCCATCTCGGGCGCATAGCCCGCTTCGACCAGCGTCTCGAAACCAGCCTGGATCAGCGCGGTGGTGCCACCGCACAACACGACTTGTTCGCCAAACAGGTCGGTCTCGGTCTCTTCGCGGAAATTGGTCTCGATGATGCCGGCCTTGCCGCCGCCGATCGCCGCGGCGTAGGACAGCGCCAGGTCGCGCGCCTTTTTCGACACATTCTGGTGGATGGCGATCAACATCGGCACGCCGCCGCCCTGCGCAAAAGTCGAGCGCACGGTATGGCCCGGCGCCTTGGGTGCGACCATTACCACATCCAGATCCGCCCGCGGGACGACCTGGCCGAAGTGAATGTTAAAGCCGTGCGCGAAGGCCAGTGCCGCGCCTTTCTTCAGACTCGATTCGATCTCCTTGTACACGGCGCCGATATTCTCGTCGGGCAGCAGGATCATGACGAAGTCGGCGTTCTTCACGGCGTCGGATGGTTCCTTCACCTCGAAGCCGGCCTTCTTGGCTTTATCCCAGGAGGCGCCGCCCTTGCGCAGTCCAACCGTCACCTTGACGCCGGAATCCTTGAGGTTGAGCGAATGGGCATGGCCTTGCGAGCCGTAGCCGAGGATGGTGACTTTCTTGCCCTTGATCAGACGCAGGTCCGCGTCCTTGTCGTAGAAAACTTTCATGTCTGCCTCTTGGGTTAAATGCGTAAACGGTGAGGCGTGAGGAGAAAAAAGCTTTCTTGACCCCTCACCCCTCACGCCTCACCCCTCACTGGACTTTCAGAATGCGCTCGCCCCGGCCGATACCCGAAGCACCCGTGCGCACCGTTTCCAGGATGACGCCTTGTTCGAGCGCCCCCAGAAAAGCATCGAGCTTCGCTCCGGTGCCGGTGAGCTCGATGGTGTATGCCTTGTCCGTCACGTCGAGGATGCGGCCGCGGAAAATGTCCGCCATGCGCTTCATCTCTTCGCGGTCCTTGCCCGATGCGCGCACCTTGACCAGCATGAGTTCGCGCTCGATATGGTCGCCGTCGGACAGGTCCACGACCTTGACCACGTCGACCAGCTTGTTCAGCTGCTTGGTGATCTGCTCGATGACGTCGTCGGAACCGCTGGTCACCACCGTCATGCGCGACAGGGACGGATCTTCGGTGGGGGCGACGGTCAGCGACTCGATGTTGTAGCCGCGTGCGGAGAACAGGCCGGCAACGCGCGACAGCGCGCCCGGCTCGTTCTCCATGAGTAGGGAGATGATATGACGCATTTTTGAATTTAAACCAGGATCATTTCCGACAGGCCCTTGCCACCGGGCACCATCGGAAAAACATTCTCGGTCTGGTCTGTGATGAAGTCCATGAACACGAGGTCGTCCTTGCGGCTGAACGCTTCCCTGAGTGCGGGCTCCACGTCCTCCGGCTTGTCGATGCGCATGCCGATGTGGCCGTAGGCCTCGGTCAGCTTCACGAAGTTGGGCAAGGCGTCCATATAGGATTCCGCATAGCGGTTGCCATGGAAGAACTCCTGCCACTGCCGCACCATGCCCATGTAGCGGTTGTTCAGGTTCACGATCTTCACCGGCAGGTGATATTGCTTGGCGGTGGACAGTTCCTGGATGCACATCTGGATGCTGGCCTCGCCTGTCACACAAGCCACGGTCGCTTCCGGATGCGCGAGCTGGACGCCGAGCGCGTAAGGCAGGCCGACGCCCATCGTGCCCAGGCCGCCGGAATTGATCCAGCGGCGCGGCTTGTCAAACTTGTAGAACTGCGCGGCCCACATCTGGTGCTGGCCAACGTCGGAGGTCACATACATGTCCATGTCCTTGGTCAGCTCATAGAGCTTCTCGACCACGGACTGCGGCTTGATAATTTTTGAATCGCGGTCGTACTTCAGGCAATCGCGGCCTTTCCAGGTGGCGATCTGATCCCACCAGGCCTTGGCGGCGACCGGGTCCGGACGCTCCTTGCCTGCGGCCAGCTGGCGGTTCATTTCCTGCAGGACTTCCCTGACGTCGCCGACGATGGGCACGTCCACGCGCACGCGCTTGGAAATCGACGAAGGGTCGATGTCAACGTGGAGGATCTTGCGGTCTTCCTGGAAGAAGTGCGCCGGGTTGCCGATCACACGATCATCGAAGCGCGCGCCAATGGCCAGCAGCACGTCGCAGTGCTGCATCGCCATGTTCGCTTCATAGGTGCCGTGCATGCCGAGCATGCCGACGAATTGCGGGTCGGTGGCCGGATAGCCGCCCAGCCCCATCAACGTATTGGTGCAGGGGAAGCCGAGTGTATGTACTAACTGGGCGAGTTCGGCCGAGGCGTTGCCGAGCACCACGCCCCCGCCGGTGTAGATCATCGGGCGCTTGGCTTCCAGCAGCAGGTTGAGCGCCTTGCGGATCTGCCCGCTGTGGCCCTTGATCACCGGGTTGTACGAGCGCATCGGCACCGATTGCGGGTAGAAAAAATTCGTTTTTGCTGTCTGTACGTCCTTGGGGATGTCGACCAGAACAGGGCCGGGCCGGCCGGTGGAAGCCAGGTAGAAGGCCTTTTTTATCGTTACCGCGAGGTCCTTGACGTCCTTGACCAGAAAATTGTGCTTCACGCAGGGACGGGTGACTCCGATGGCGTCCACTTCCTGGAATGCATCCTGGCCGATGGCATGGGTCGGCACCTGCCCGCTGATGATGACGACCGGGATGGAATCCATGTACGCGGTGGCAATGCCGGTGACCGCATTGGTCACACCGGGGCCGGAAGTCACCAGCACGACGCCGACTTTCTCGGTCGAGCGCGCATAGGCGTCTGCGGCATGGACCGCGGCCTGCTCGTGCCGTACCAGGATGTGCTTTACCTTGTCCTGTTTGAAAATTTCGTCGTACAGGGGCAGGACGGCGCCGCCCGGATAGCCGAACATGAATTCGACGCCTTCTTCGTGAAGGCAACGCAATGTGATCTCTGCACCGGACAATTCGGTGGTGACGCCGGCAGTGAGTTCCATGGAAACACCCGAAAAAAACAACCAGTTGAGATGGTGCGGCGAAAACGTCGCAAGATACCGGCATCGGGAATGTCGGTCAAGGAAAGGCAGGGGATTCGATCGTGACCGTCCGGGGCGTCCGGGCCGGATTCAGGCCTTACTGGCGGGCGCGGATCCAGCGTTTCCAGGCGTCGAACAGCCCGGCTTCACGCGCCGCGATGGCGGAACGCTTCCACAGCGTATCCGCCCAGAAATCGTCCTGGTGCAGGGTGCACATGAAACCGCCGGATTCCTCCAGGATCAACGAACCGGCGGCGTAATCCCAGAGTTTCTGTCCGCCATGCAGATAGACATCGAAGCGCCCCGCGGCGACATAGCACCACTCCAGGGTACTTGCGCCGAAATTGCGCTGCGACGAATAGGGCGGTGCAGCCACCAGTTCACGTGCGAGTCCGGGTGGCAGGCGTTTGAAATCGACTTGCGCCATGGAATTGCGCAAATGCGGCACATGTTCCTTGATGGGCAGGCGCTCCCCGTTCAGAAAGGCGCCGGCGCCCTTTTCGGCGTAGAACGCCTCGTCGGCGATCGGGTCGTAGACCACGCCGAGCACGCTGCGTCCGTTGATCATCAGGGCGACCGAGACGGCGAAATACGGCAATCCGTTGACGAAATTGGAGGTGCCGTCGATCGGATCGACGCACCACAGCCCCTCATTGCCGGCCAGCCAGTACTCGGCCTGCTGTTCGGGGGTCATTTCCTCGGCCACGATCGGGCCGGCATAAATCGTCGGCAGGATGCGTGACAAGGCTTCCTGCGAGGCCAGGTCCGCCTCGGTGAACAGGCTGCCGTCGGATTTGCGCTGCTGTGCCACTTTCAGGTAGCGCGGCATGACTTCCTTCGCGGCTACTGCGCGTACGCAGGCGACGACTTCTTCGAGCATGCCCCGAAGCGGTTTTGCTACCGCTTCCATTTGATGGAGCATCCAATGCTGGGAATCTGTTCGGCGGGGCCGAGGCCCGTTTCGGCAATGGCCTTCATGGCTTCGAACAAGTCGCGCCTGGCGTTGGCCACGGGCGCGGTCTTCGACGCATCCAGGCGGCCGCGATACTGCAACTCGAGGTCGCGGTTGAAGCCGAAGAAATCCGGCGTGCAGACCGCCTCAAAGGCGTGCGCGACTTCCTGGGTTTCATCGAACAGATAGGGGAAGGGAAATTTGAAATCGCGGGCGATGCGCTGCATGTTTTGGAAGGAATCCTCCGGATAATCGTCCGGATCGTTGGCGCTGATTGCGACCGCATTGACGCCGAGCGCCTTGAGTTCGACGCAGTCGCGAATCAGGCGTTCGCGGATCGCTTTGACGTAAGGGCAGTGATTGCAGATGAACATCACCAGCAATCCGTTTGCTCCACTTACATCCGCCAGGCGGTAACGCCTGCCGTCCGTGGCCGCCAGATCGAAATCACGCGCTTTCCAGCCAAAATTGCAGACAGGCGGATGGGCTCCCATTCCTCAGGTCCCCGGCCCGGCTGAAACACCTGCAGAAACGTTCGAAGCTGTTTTACAAACCTTGCGACAGTACTGATTGTGCATGGCAAAATCTTAGCATGGATAGAGACTTAGACAAAAAACTCCAGCCCAAGTCAGGTGCCCGGTTCCACTTTCAGGGCAAGCTCGGCAGCGGCTCGGAGGTGCGCCTGCATCCCGATGCAGCCCATCATGCAGTGCGCGTGTTACGGCTTGGCGTGGGCGACCCCGTGGTGGTGTTCGATGGCCTCGGCGGCGAATTCGAGGCGCGCATAACACGCATTGAACGGGGCGATGTATCTGTCAAGACCGGCGCGCATGTGGATGTCGAGCGCGAATCGCGGCTGCATGTCACGCTGGTGCAGGGACTGTCGAGCGGCGATCGCATGGACATCACGTTGCAGAAGGCCGTCGAACTTGGCGTGGCGGTCATCCAGCCCGTGGCGACCGAGCGCAGCGTGGTCAAACTCAAGGACGAACGCGCGCAACGCCGCGTCGAGCACTGGCAGAACCTGGTGATCGCCGCGTGCGAGCAGTGCGGCCGCAACCGCGTGCCGGGAGTGGCTGCCGTGCTCGGCCTGCCCGAATGGCTGGCTCAGATCGACATGCCGGCACCGCAGGACGAAGCGCGCCTGCTGCTGTCGCCCGCAGCTGCCCAATCGCTCAGGGAACTTGCGCCGGTCGCGCGCATGACCCTGCTGGTCGGCCCGGAAGGCGGCCTGTCGCCGGTGGAAACCCAGCTCGCGCAATCGCGCGGATTCAAACCGGTCAAGCTCGGCCCGCGCATCCTGCGCACGGAGACGGCGGCGCTGGCGGCGCTGGCCGCGATCCAGGCGCTGTGGGGCGACTTTTAAAAGGGCGCTGCTATACTTCGCGTCCCATTTCGCCAAAAGAACGAACGCATAAAAACATGGAAATCAAGAACAGCACATTCATCGTCACT
The DNA here is from genome assembly GCA_025351455.1 of Betaproteobacteria bacterium. GTDB lineage: Bacteria > Pseudomonadota > Gammaproteobacteria > Burkholderiales > JACQAP01 > JACQAP01. The sequence goes on from JANXVW010000195.1 coordinate 8,290, forward strand.
GGCGGCAGTTCCGGACTCGGTGCAGCCACCGCCGAAATGGTGGTCGCCGCGGGCGGCAACGCCATCATTGCAGACGTCAACAAGGCGCAGGGCGAGGCATTGGCCGCCAAGCTCGGCAAGCAGGCGCGTTACGTCGAGTGCGACGTGACCCGCGAAGACCACGGCAAGGCGACCGTGGCCGCCGCGCTGAAGGAATTCGGCGGCCTGCAGGCGCTGGTCAATTGCGCGGGCATCGCCATCGGCGAAAAAACCGTCGGCAAGGAAGGTCCGCATTCCCTGGAAAAATTCGCCAAGGTCATCAGCATCAACCTGATCGGCAGCTTCAACATGATCCGCCTGGCCGCGGACGCGATGTCGAAGCAGCAACCCAATGCGGCGGGCGAGCGCGGCGTGATCGTCAATACAGCCTCTGTGGCCGCCTTCGACGGGCAGATCGGCCAGGCCGCGTACTCCGCTTCAAAGGGCGGCGTAGTTGGCATGACCCTGCCGATCGCGCGCGATCTGTCGCGCAGCGGCATCCGCGTCATGACCATTGCGCCGGGCATATTCGAGACGCCCATGTTGCTGGGCATGCCGCAGGAAGTGCAGGACGCGCTCGGCAAGATGGTGCCCTTCCCGTCGCGCCTCGGCCGGCCGAAGGAGTATGCCCAATTGGTCCGGCACATCGCTGAAAATGAAATGCTGAATGGCGAAGTCATCCGGCTCGACGGCGCGATCCGCATGCAACCCAAGTAAGCCGTCGCCATGCAGGCCTCCAAGCAAGCCGACTTCGTCCAGTGGTTCCGCGCCGCGGCGCCCTACGTGCATGCCTTTGGCGGGCGCACGTTCGTCATCGCCTTCGGCGGCGAAGTCGTGATGGATGGTTCTTTCGTCGAACTTACGCATGACATCAATCTGCTGGCGAGCCTCGGCGTGCGGCTGGTGCTGGTGCACGGCGCGCGGCCACAGATCGAAGCACAACTTCGCACCGCGGGCCTCAAGGCAAAGTATGTGCAGGGAATACGCGTTACCGACGAGGACGCTCTGCCCTGCGTCAAGCAGGCGAACGGGCAGGTGCGCGTGGAGATCGAGGCCCTGCTGTCCATGGGCCTGCCGAATTCGCCGATGGCCAACTCGGACATCCGCGTCGCGTCCGGGAATTTCGTCATTGCGCGCCCGCGTGGCGTGGTCGATGGCGTGGACATGTGCTACACGGGCGAAGTCCGCAAAGTCCACGCGGACGCGATCAATATCCGCCTCGACGACGGTGAGCTGGTCCTGCTTTCGCCACTCGGTTACTCGCCGACCGGAGAGATTTTCAATCTGACGCTCGAAGATGTGGCCGCGGAAACGGCAATTGCGCTCGGCGCCGAAAAACTCATTTTCCTGATGGACGAACCGGGCCTGAAATCGAAAAGCGGACGCCTGTTGCGCGAGCTGACGGTATCCGACGCGGAAAAGCTGGTGGGCAAGGAGAAGCAGATGTCCGGCGACGCCCGGCTGTATCTGCCACATGCCGTCAAGGCATGCAAAGGTGGCGCAGCGCGCGTGCACCTGATCAGCCGCCACGCCGACGGCGCGCTGCTGCTCGAACTTTTTACGCGCGACGGCGTGGGCAGCATGGTCAGTCGCGATCCGCTGGAGCAGATGCGCGACGCAAGCATCGAGGATGTCGGCGGCATCATCCGCCTGATCGAGCCACTCGAAGCCGAAGGCACGCTGGTGAAGCGTTCGCGCGAACTGCTGGAGATGGAAATCAGCCGCTTCAGCGTGCTCGAGCACGACGGCGTCATCGTCGGCTGCGCCGCACTCTATCCGTTCGCCGACGAAAAGGCGGCAGAGCTGGCCTGCGTGGCAGTGGCGCCCGAGTACCGTGACGCCGGCGGCGGCGAGCAGTTGTTGAAGTACGTCGAGGAAAAGGCGAAGAAGCAGCGGGTAAAACGCCTGTTCGTGCTCACCACACGCGCCGCGCACTGGTTTATCGAGCATGGCTTCGCCGAAGCGAATGTCGACAGCCTGCCGAAGCAAAAGCAGGCGTTGTACAACTACCAGCGTCGCTCGAAGGTTCTGATGAAGCCGCTCTAGCCCGCCGCGACCGCCTATAATCGGGCGGAATTATCGCGGTTACCGGCTGTCACAGAGATGTAAACAAAACGTCGCGAATTCCCTTTAACCTTTTGATAGTAAAAAAATGGCAAGAACGGTGAAGTGCGTGAAGCTCGGTCGGGACGCGGAGGGGCTGGATTTCCCCCCTTTTCCCGGAGAACTGGGCAAGCGCCTTTTCGAGAATGTTTCCAAAGAGGCCTGGAAGGGCTGGCTCGAGCACCAGAAGATGCTGGTCAACGAGAACAGGCTCAGCCTGGCGGATGCAAAGGCACGCAAATACCTTCTGGAGCAGACCGAGAACTACTTCTTCGGTCAGGGCGCCGACGCAGCCTCGGGATATGTTCCGCCGCCGAAGGGTTAGCTGATCGCCTTCCCTTCTGCGTTCGCCTGTGAAGACCGGGGAGCAGAAAATAATTACCAAAGCGGGAACAACCAGGGCGGAGTCGGCCGACCGCGCCGCCACCCTTGCGCCGGAGAAGGCGGCGAGGAAACGGGCTGCGCTGGTAGCCGACAAATCAGGCAAAGTCAGGCGCTCCAATCCCCAGCTCTACCTGAACCGGGAATTTGCCCAGCTCGAGTTCAACCGCCGCGTGCTGGCGCAGGCTGAAGACGCCGAGGTGCCGTTGCTCGAGCGGCTGCGCTTCCTGTGCATTGTCAGCAACAATCTCGACGAGTTTTTCGAAATCCGCGTCGCCGGCCTCAAGGCCCAGATCGAGCTCGGCGCGGATTTCACCGGCCCGGACGGCGCCTCACCCTCCCACGTATTCCGTGAAGTCTCGTTGCGCGCACACGAGCTGGTCGCGCGCCAGTATCAGCTATGGAACGACGAATTGTTGCCGCAACTCGCCCGCGAGGGTATCCGTTTCCTGCGCCGGCGCGACTGGAATGAAGTGCAACAAGCCTGGATCAAGGCCTACTTCCTGAAGGAAATCATGCCGGTCATGACGCCGATCGGCCTTGATCCGGCGCATCCCTTTCCGCGCATCCTCAACAAAAGCCTGAATTTCGCGGTGCAACTGTCCGGAAAGGATGCCTTCGGCCGCAACTCCGGTTTTGCACTGGTGCAGGCGCCACGGGTATTGCCACGCGTGATCAGGCTGCCGCGCGAAGTCACCGGCGTCGACCACGGTTTCGTGTTCCTGTCGTCGATCATTCATGCGCATGTCGACGAGCTGTTCTCTGGCATGGAAGTACAGGGCAGCTACCAGTTTCGCGTCACCCGCAACAGCGACCTGTTTGTGGATGAAGAAGAAGTCAAGAACCTGCGCCTGGCGTTACAGGGCGAATTGCCGCAGCGGCATTTCGGCGACGCCGTGCGCCTCGAAGTCGCCGACCTGTGTTCGCCGGTGATTTCGGAATTCCTGCTGCAGCAGTTCAACCTGAGTGCGCAGGATCTTTACCAGGTCACCGGCCCGGTCAATCTGGTCCGCCTGATGCAGGTGCCTGACTGGGTCGACCGTCCCGACCTCAAATTCCCGATATTCACCCCCGGCTTTCCCGCCGCACTGACCAAAGCCCCGGACATCTTTGCCGCAATCCGCAAGGGCGATATCCTGCTGCATCACCCTTATCAGTCATTCCGGCCGGTCATCGGTTTTATCCAGCAGGCGGCCATCGATCCCGACGTCGTCGCGATCAAGCAGACCGTCTATCGCACCGGCGCCAATTCCGAACTGATGCAGGCGCTGCTCGAAGCCGCGCGCAACGGCAAGGAAGTCACCGTGGTGGTCGAACTCATGGCGCGCTTCGACGAAGAGGCCAACATCAACTGGGCGGCGAAGCTCGAGGAAGTCGGCGCTCACGTGATCTACGGCGTCGTCGGCCACAAGACTCACGCCAAGATGTCGATGGTCCTGCGCCGCGAAGAAGACGGGCTGCGCCGTTATGTGCACCTGGGCACCGGCAACTACCACGCGCGCACCGCCATGTCTTATACCGACTTCGGCCTGTTTACCTGCCATGAAGACATCGGTGCGGACGTGAACGAAGTCTTCATGCAGCTCACCGGACTGGGCAAGGCGGGCAAGCTCCGGTACCTGTGGCAATCACCCTTCACGCTGCATTCGCAGATCCTTGCGGCGATCCGGCAGGAAGCCGAGCATGCGCGCGCGGGAAGGGAAGCCGGCATCATCGCCAAGATGAATGCGCTTCTCGAGCCCGAAATCATTTCAGCGCTGTACGAAGCCTCCATGGCCGGCGTTCAGATCGATCTCATCGTGCGCGGCGTGTGTGCCCTGCGGCCCGGCATTGCCGGGCTCTCCGACAACATCCGCGTGCGCTCGGTCATCGGCCGCTTCCTCGAGCATCACCGCGTGTTCTATTTCAAGAGTGCCGACAGTGTGCTGCTGTCGAGCGCCGACTGGATGGACCGCAATTTCTTCCGGCGCGTCGAAGTGTGCTTTCCCGTGCTTGACGACAAGCTCAGGAAACGCGTGGTCGACGAGTCGCTTAAAACCTACCTTGCGGATGTCGGCGAAGCCTGGGAGATGGATGGAAACGGTCACTATCAGCGCAAGAAAGCGGCGCATGGCAAACGCGAAGCTGCGCAGGCCGCCTTGCTCGCCAAGCTTGCGTCCGGGCCGGCCCAGGCCTGAATCCCATCCCCAATCATTCGCGACGACGACAAAATGGACTTGATCCTGTGGCGCCACGCGGAAGCGGTCGACGGCATGCCCGACATGGCGCGCAAACTGACCGCCAAGGGCGAGAAGCAGGCGCGTGAAATGGCGCAATGGCTGCGTCCGCGGCTGCCGAAACACACCCGCATTATCGTCAGCCCGGCGCAACGCACGCTGCAAACCGTGAAAGCGCTGAGCGAAGAGTTCGAAATCCTGCGTGACCTCGCGCCCGGTGCGTCCCCGACAGCGATACTTGCCGCCGCGCAATGGCCGGACCGGGCGGACGCCGTACTGGTGGTAGGCCATCAACCCACCCTCGGCATGGTGGCGGCGACCCTGATCGCCGGCGAGCCGATCCCGTGGAGCATCAAGAAAGGTGGCCTCTGGTGGCTCTCGCACCGGGTGCGCGGCGAGCAACCGCAAGTCGTGCTGCGCGCAGTCGTCGCACCCGATCTACTCTAGGAAAATATCAATCACGAACAATCTCACGGCAAAGACGCAAAGGACGCAGAGAAATACAAAGAACAAAACGGCGGCGGACTTACGTTGACCTATCACGGGTTCTTTCTCGCATCTGATTGTCCTCTGCGTCCTTTGCGTCTTTGCGGTGAGAGAATCCTTGTGATGGTAGAGGTCCTAACGATCGAGAGGGGTATAAATGTTCGAATCGGCGGAACTGGGACACTCGATCACCAGGCAGACTTACTCGCGGCAGGTACCGAAGTTGCGCGAAGCCTTGCTCGACGCGCAATACGACCTGTTCCAGGACGGGCGCTTTCCGGTCATCGTGCTCATCAGCGTTGTGGACAACTCCGGCAAGGGCGAAACCGTCAATCTGCTCAACGAATGGAATTCTGGTTTCATCTGTCGAAGGCGGCGCAGAAGAACTGAAGACGCTGACAGAGCCCCCGAAGACGCGATGGAAGGCCAGCGACCTGGAATGGGAGCACGTTCAGTCCGCGGCCGCTTCCGCCGCCGACTCGACTTCCGCCAGTTGCGGAACGGCAAGCTCGACGCCAAGCCCCTTCCAGTCCTTCATCTCTTCACGCAATTCGGCTGCCGTGAGCGGGTTGGCAGCCAGCCACTTTGCGTCCACCTCGACGGTGAACGTCGATTTCTTGCGCGACGCGCGGATTGCCGGAAGCCGAACTTCGGAGCGGCTGCGATGCAACAGCGCTGCCAGCCGCAGCGAGATCAGCAACGACCAGTCGTAGTCGGCTTTGACCAGCCCGTGCAGCTTGCCAAGCGAGCCGCGGTGGGCCAGCACCAGCATGGATAGTTGCGCCTGCTCCATCTTGGAAAAGCCCGGCATGTCCGCGTTTGCAACGATGTAGGACGAATGCTTGTGGTAACCGCTGTGCGCCACGGTCAGGCCGATTTCCTGCAAGCGCACCGCCCAAGACAGCATATGCATCGGATACTCATGTTCCTCCTTGCCGCCGTCGGAGAGCTGTTCGTATAGCTTAAGCGCCAGGCGCTCGACCCGGTGGGCCTGTCCGGCATCCACGTGGTAGCGCTTCATGAACTGGCGCACGGTGAGTTCGCGCATGTCGCGCCGGTGGGCGCGGCCGATCATGTCCCAAAGGATGCCCTGGCGCATAGCGCCGGTGGCGAGCGCCAGGTGTTCGACGTCGAGCTCCGCAAAAATCGCGCTCATGATGGCGAAACCGCCGGGTAGCACCGGGATGCGGTCGTCTTTCAGTCCCGGCAAATCCAGCTTTGCTGTATCGCCTGCCTTCAGCAGCGCCTGGCGCAAACGATCCAGCCCGTCACGGGTAATGCCCGAGGCGCTCCATCCGCTGGCCTCGATGATGTCGGCGATGGCGCGCGCGGTACCGGATGAGCCCACCGCCTGTTGCCAGTGCTTGCGCGAGAACTGTTTCTTGATGGTTTCGAGTTCAATGCGCGCGGCGGTCTCGGCGTGCTTCATGGCCGATTTGGCCAGTTTGCCGTCGCCGAAGAAACGCATGCTGTAGCTCACGCAACCCATGTAAAGGCTTTCCAGCCGGTGCGGCTGATTGCCGGCGCCGACGATGAACTCGGTGGAACCGCCGCCGATGTCCACCACAAGCCGCGTTTCGGGACTGGGCGGCAGGCTGTGCGCGACGCCGAGGTAGATCAGCCGCGCTTCCTCACGCCCGGCCACGACTTCGATCGGGAAGCCGAGCGCCGCTTCGAATTGCGGCACGAAATCACGGGCGTTCTTGGCGACCCTCAATGTATTGGTACCGACGGCACGTATGGCGCCGGGAGGCAGGCCGCGCAGACGCTCGCCGAAACGCTTCAGGCATTCGATGGCGCGGGCCTGCGCCGCCTCGTCGAGATACTTGTCCGCGGTCAGGCCGGCAGCCAGCCGCACCGGCTCACGCAGCGAATCGAGGGGATAGATCTGGTCGTCAACCACACGGCCAACCTGGAGTCGGAAGGAGTTCGACCCGAGGTCAACGGCCGCAATGGTAGAGAAAGTTTCCATTGCGGCCATTTTGCCTCAAAACTATATGGGGCCTTCAATCTCGCACCGCATAGACGCAAAGAGCGCGAAGGAAACGCAATGGCAAAGAACGGGGATAGCGTCTTTGCGCAGGGAGTTCAGCTGGTCGAACTTCCCTTGCGAACTGCCCGCTTCCTTTGGTTTTCCTTCGCGTCCTTTGCGTCTTTGCGGTGAGAACGTCGATGGAAGGCTCCAGGCGGGAAATCAGCCCATGACCTCGCGCTCGATCTCCTCGAGCGTGACATGGCGCACATCCTTGCCCTTGACCATGTAGATGACGTACTCGGAAATGTTCTTGGCGTGGTCGCCGATGCGCTCGATGGCCTTGGCGATGAACAGGATTTCGATGGACACCGAGATGGTGCGCGGATCTTCCATCATGAAGGTGATCAGCTGGCGCAGCACCCCGCGGAATTCCTCGTCGACGTGCTGGTCGCGGCGCACCACTTCCGCCGACGTGGCAAGGTCCAGGCGCGCGAATGCGTCCAGCGACTTGCGCAGCATCTCCAGCGCGATGCCGGACATGCGGCGGATCTCCACCGTGCGGGGTTGCTGCAGGCGATCGGTCGAATAGATGAGTTTGGCCATGCGCGCAATCTTGGCGGCCTCGTCGCCGATGCGTTCCAGGTCGGTGATGGTCTTGACCACGG
>JANXVW010000221.1 GCA_025351455.1 Betaproteobacteria bacterium
TTGGCGCGCGCGGTGTAATCCTGGTACGCGGGCAACGCAACGGCTGCCAAAATACCGATGATCGCAACAACGATCATCAGTTCGATCAGGGTAAAACCCTTTTGTACGGCCTTCATGGAGAACTCCTTGATGGTTGGTTACTGAATAAGCTGATATTCGGGTGTGCGGGTGCGGGAATCATAACCGCAAGCCCTGTGCCAGTACGTCAGAATGATTTGATTAAACCTTTCGATCCTGTCATCAAATATATGTAATTTCATTAATTTAATTCGGAGTAATGGTGAGTTAACAGGGGCATGGATCTGCCTTGCGGTTTGCCCTGCGACGACTCCAGTGCCCGGCTGCGGCCCCTTTGCGGTCGGGCCGACCGCGGAAACTGACAAAGTTTGTCACCGGGATTGATACCCGGGAAGCGCCGTCTCATCCACTTCGTCAATCTGATCGGGATCAAGAAATTGTTCCGCATATCTCAAATAGACTTTCTTGCGCACGAAGATGTCGAACAGATCGGAGTCGATGTGGCCGTTGACTTTGAATTTCCCGAGGATTTGCAATGACTCGGTGAGCGTCTTGCCTTTCTTGTAAGGCCGGTCCTTCGCGGTAAGCGCCTCGAAGATATCCGCGATCCCCATCACACGGGCCTGTACCGACATCTGCTCGCGCACCAATCCGCGCGGGTAACCCTTACCGTCCATGCGCTCGTGGTGGCCGCCGGCATATTCGGCGACATTCTTGAGGTGTTTCGGCCAAGGCAGCGATTCGAGCATCTTGATCGTTACCTCGATGTGATGATTGATGATCTGACGCTCCTCTTGCGTCAGGGTCCCTGAACGGATTGTCAGGTTGTCGACTTCATCGGTGGTCAGGAAATCTGCATCATTGCCGTCGACGTCCCGCCAGCGATAGGTCCGCGAAATGTCCCGCACGCGCCGCTGGTCCTCCTCGCGCATCGCTTCCGATCCGAAATTGCAGAAACGCAGGAACTGGCGGTCTTCCTCGATCTGGCGCAGTCGGGCCTTCAATTCGCGATCGGCCCGCTCCCATTCGCCAGCACGATTGTCCGGTGCGGCCAGCTTGGCCTTGCTCCTTGCGATCTCGGCGTCGCGCTTGAGTATTTCGAAGCGGGTATCGATCAACGCGATGCGGTCGAAAATAGTCTGCAGCTTGGTCGCTTTGTCCACCACATGGACAGGCGTGGTGACTTTGCCGCAGTCGTGCAGGAGTCCGGCGATTTTCAGCTCGTAGCGATCCTTGTCGCTCATCCTGAAACCCGAGAGCGGGCCTTCGTCGATATCGTTGGCGGCTTCAGCCAGCATCATCGTCAACATGGGAACGCGCTGGCAATGCCCGCCGGTATAAGGGGACTTGTCGTCAATCGCCGCGTTGATCAGGCTGATGAACGATTCGAACAACCCCTCCAGCTGGTTGATCAGTTGACGGTTCGTGAGCGCGACGGCTGCCTGCGACGCCAGCGATTCCGCGAGCCGCTGATCGGCTTCGGAGAATGGCACCGTTACGCCGGATTGGCGATCCTTGGCGTTGATCAGCTGCAACACGCCGATGACTTCATCCTCGTGATTTTTCATCGGAACGGTCAGGAAAGACTCCGACCGGTAGCCGGTCTTTCCGTCGAAGCTCTTGGTTCCGGTAAAATCAAAGCCCTTTGCGGCATAGGCATCAGCGACGTTGACCGTCTCGTCGCGCAGGACCGAATACGCGACGACCATCGAATTGTTCGGTCTACCGTCATCGTCAAAGAGCCGCACGGGGTAGAACGGCACCTCCACGCCAGTCGTGCCGCCCATAGCAATATTCAGCGAGTCGGTGCGCAGGATTTCGAAGTGCACGAGCTTCTTCTCGGGGTCCACCCGGTAGAGCGTGCCGCCGTCGGCGTTCGTGATTTTTTTTGCTGCGACCAGGATCGCCTCTAGCAGGCGATTGGTGTCCTTCACCTTGGACAATGAGATGCCGACCTCATTGAGCTCCTCCATGCGGCGGAAGAGTTCGGTGGAGGTCGGTTCACTCATCGTTGGTTTTCTCCGGGCCGCAGAGCCCTCGAGTATGCTGACTTATTTGATGCAAACGGCCCTGACCTGAAGCATGTCGGTCACTCCCTGCAGCACCTTTTCGATGCCGTCTTGCTTCAGGGTGCGCATACCTTCTGCAAGCGCCGTGGCAACGATTTCGGCGACGCGTGCATGCTCCTGGATATGCTTCTTCACGGTATCCGTGCCGACCAGAAGTTCATGCAGACCAACCCGGCCCTTGTAGCCGGTCCCGCCGCAGACGTCGCAGCCGACCGGGGTATAGAGTGTGAATTGCCCCTTGTCGTCCGCGAACAGCTTTACCCACTCCCGGTAGGTGGCCTCATAAGCCGCCTTGGGGTCGCGTTTCCAGATCTCGGTGTTGCGCAATTCGACGCTGTATTCCTCGAGGATCGCCTTGAGCTCCTCCTGGGTTGCCGCATGAGGCGTCTTGCACTTCGAGCACAGGCGTTTTGCCAACCGCTGCGCGAGGATCCCCAGCAACGCATCGGCAAAATTGAACGGATCCATGCCCATGTCGAGCAGCCGGATGATGGATTCCGGAGCGCTGTTGGTATGCAGGGTTGCGAACACCAGGTGGCCGGTCAGGGAAGCCTCGATGCCGGTGGAGGTGGTTTCCTTGTCGCGCATTTCGCCGACCATGATGATGTCCGGATCGGCCCGCAGGAAAGCCCTCATCGCCACTGCGAAAGTCAGTCCCGCCTTCGGATTCATCTGCACCTGGCGCAGGCCCTTCTGCGTAATTTCGACCGGGTCTTCCGCCGTCCATATCTTGGTTTCGGGGGTGTTCAGATAGCCGAGTACGGAATGAAGCGTAGTGGTCTTGCCTGAACCGGTCGGCCCGCAGACGAAGAACAAGCCATATGGCTTGCTGACCGTCTCCTTCAGGATGGTGACGTTGCGCTGCGAGAGGCCGAGCTTGTCGATTGGGATCGGCTCACCCGCAGCCAGAATACGCATCACGATGTCTTCGACCCCGCCGGCAGAGGGAATCGTCGCCACCCGCAGTTCGATATCGAGCGGGCCGAACTTCTTGAACTTGATTTTGCCGTCCTGCGGTTTCCTCTTTTCCGAAATGTCCAGGTCGCACATGACCTTCAGTCGCGCGGCAATCGCGTTGCGATAACTCGCCGGTACCGAAATGTAGTTCTGCAACGTACCGTCTTTGCGGAATCGAACTTCGGTCTTGCCTTTTCCGGGATAGGGTTCGATGTGGATGTCGGACGCGCCCTGATGGTATGCATCGACGATGATCTTGTTGACGAGCTTGACGAGTTCGTTGTCCTGGGCCAGGGACGCATCATCGGCGCTCAGGCTACCGCCTTCTTCGTCTCCCTCCTCATCCATCGTCGACAGCAACTCGCCTATCGAAGAGGAATCGCCCGACTCGGCACCGAACATCTGGTCGAGGGTCGCGGCGAATTCGCGATGCGTACAAACTTTAAACACGACCTTGTGCTTCGGAAAGATATTGGTCACCACTTTTGACGCGCGCACCTTTTCCGGGTCGGTCGTCAGCACGATCAGCCCTTCCTTGACGTCCTCGATCGGAACCCAGAGGCTGCTCTCCACATAATCGCGTTTCAGGTTCTTCAGCAGATCGAGCGGTTTTACGCGATCCTGCTTGAATGGTTCATAGGGCACCTTGAAGAACTGCGATAGTGCTTCCCCGATCGCCGGGGGCTTGACCTGGAATTCATCGATCAACACGTCTTCGATATCCAGATTCTTGCGGCGCGCGGATCGCGTCGCCAACTCCATTTCTTCGGCGGAAAGCACGGCGTTGGTGACCAGATGGTCGTATTTTCCGCGCAGCATCGCCGTAGGCCGGCTGCGCTGGCGCAACGCGATCTCCAGCGTCTCGCACAGATGCGTGGCGCCTTCTTCCGCAATCTGGGAAAACGGCTGTCCGCTCTTGGAATTGATGACCTGGATTACGCCGATCAACTCATTCGCACCGCTGTCCACGACGGGCGCCACCAGCATCTGCTTGGTGCGGAACCCCGTGCGCTTGTCGACTTCCTTGAGGAATTTGAGATTGGGGTTATGCGTGCGCAGTTCGTTGTCGTCGTAAACATCGCGGATGTTGATCAACTTCTTCGACAGCGCGACGAATCCGGCAATGCTCTGCTCGTTGAACGGCAGCTTGAGGTCCTTGAAGGAGGACAATCCGGTCTTCACCTTGGAGATGATCGAAGTCCGGTCTTCGGAAAGCACGTAGATCGTCAGCCGCTCGGCCTCGAATAACGAGCAAATGTCCTGCGACAGCTCGAGCATGATTTCGTCGATGTTGCTGGTCGCATGGATCTTGTTCGTTACGGCCTGGAGTCTCTTCTGAAACTCCAGTTTGTGGCTCATCTCGGCGAGGTTCTGGCCGGATTGTGGCTTGGTCTCAAAAACTGTGCTCATGGCGTGCGTCCTTCTTCCATTTGCGGGTGCAACCTTCCGATACTAACCCACCAGCCGGCGGGCCGATCGTGCGGCCTGGCCCGTTCAGCCGGATTCAAAACTTGAAAACCTGTCCGTTGGAAAGCATGCGCGGGTTGTAACGCTCCGCGCACTCTTCCACTTCCTGCATCGTCAGGGTACCGGCGCCGGGCTTCAGGTGCGTCACGAATACCCGCGTCGAACGCTGCAGCTTGGCCAATTCCTCCGCGAGCATGCTCGGACAAAGGTGTTTGGACGCGATCGCCAGCTCCTTTTCCATATTCGGAAAGGCCGTTTCAATGATGAGATAGCGCAGGTTCACGATCTTGTTGACTTCGGTCCACAAGGCATCGTTTACCGTGGTATCGCCGGTAAACACGAGGCTGGCCTCTCCGCTGTCGAATTGGAAGCCAACCGCGGGTACCACGTGGTTGGCGGGCAATATCTTGATCTTGCGTCCGTCGAGGTCGATGACGTCGCCGATTGAAAACGTCGAGTAACGCAGGCAAGGCGAAGACTTGCTCGGAATCTCGGTAAAGTCAGGCCAGACTTTCCAGTTGAAAATATGTTCCTGCAGGATTTTGCGCGTGGCCTCGGCGCAATGCACGGTCACCGGCATTTCGCGCATGGGTCCGACGGTGTCCACGAGAAACGGCAGCGAGGTAATGTGGTCGAGGTGGGAATGCGTCAGAAAAACGTGGTCGATCTTGAGCAACTCGGTGATCGTCAGGTCGCCCACCCCGGTACCGGCATCCACCAGCACGTCGTTGTCGAGCAGCATGGAGGTCGTGCGCAGATTTCCGCCGATTCCCCCACTGCAACCGAGTATCCTGATCTGCATCGCTATTTGGTTTCAAATTTCCAGGAGCCATCCCAGCCGTTTTCCGGCGGATTCTTACGCAAATGCGCAATTCTTTCGCGAAACAACAGGTAAAGTCCGCTGCCCGGATTCAACTTGGTCAGGTTGATCAACTGTAATTCTGCCATATCCCAATCGCGCGCCCGGTAAAGCTTGAGCGCCTGGCCCCAGAGCTTCAACTCGTCCTGCAGCGGCTTTTCGATCTCCCCGGTCAATCCGATCGGCTCGAAGATGGCCACCGGGGCCTCCTTGCCCTTGACCTTGACCTTGTCGAGTTCGCGGAATACAACGTCGGGCACTTCGGCCCGCGTCGCCTCACCGACAATCATGTGTACGCCGTACTGCTTGGTAATGCCCTCCAGCCTAGACGCAAGATTCACGGCATCGCCCATGACGGTATAGGCGAGGCGGATTTCGGAACCCATGTTGCCCACACTCATGCGTCCGGTGTTGACCCCTACGCCTATCTGTATCGGCGGCCAGCCTTTTTCCTTGAAGTAGGGCTGCAATTGCGCTAGCGTGCGGTGCATTTCGAGACCGGCCAGTACCGCATTACGCGCATGCTGCGGATCATTCAACGGAGCGCCCCAGAAGGCCATGATGCAATCGCCCATGTACTTGTCGATCGTGCCGCGGCGCTTGTAGATGATGCGCGTTAGCGGCGTCAGAAACTCGTTCATCAGCTTGGATAGCTCTTTCGGATCCAGGCCTTCGGAAATGGTGGTAAATCCACGCACATCGGTAAACAACACCGACAATTCCCGGCTTTCGCCCTCCATCGAAAAGGCTTCGGGATCCCGGCTCATTTCGTCTACCAGTTCAGGCGGCACGTATTGTCCAAACAAGCCCGTTATCTGGCGTTTTGCGCGCGACTCAACGAAAAAACCGTAGGACATGTTGAGCGCGAAGAGCATTGCCATCATCAATAGCCCTGACGCCAGCGGTAGCACCAGGTTTCCTTCCGTCCAGACCAGCACGTTGGTTGCAAACACGGCGCCCATCACCACCACCGTCAGCACGGTCGCCCGCAAGGGGTTGACCATGGGCAGCAGCAGGGCCATGCCTATCCCCGACAGCAACAGCAATATCACTTCGGCACCCAGAACGTACGGGGGCCGTTGCTTGATGGTGCCGTCTAGCATGCCGGCAATCAGATTGGCATGGATCTCCACTCCGGGATAGACGCTGGCGACCGGCGCCGCGCGCAGGTCATTCAATCCGGGAGCCGTCGTACCGACAAGTACAATCTTGTTCTTCAGATCGTCCAGCGGCGTTTTTGCGTGGAGCACGTCCGTCGCGGAGATGTATTTGAAACTTCCCTCCTTGCCACGATAGGGGACCAAAGCCGTCACTAGATTGTCCACGGGAATGCGCACGGACCCCATGTCCACCCACTCCAGTCCGGGGTAATCCTTGGACCAGAACTTCTCTTCCGGGAAGCCGGGAACGACCGGAGGCGAACCGAGCCCGAGCCTGATGATCGCCGCCGAAAGGGATTCGTAGTAGGCGCCGTTGTATTCCGACAGCATGGGAACGCGGCGCGTTACGCCGTCGTCGTCCGGCCACGGGTTGAAATGCCCGCCGCTCGCGGCGGCCTGCTGGAATTCTTCCAGGTTGGCGCCGTAACCTTGCCAGGTCGTAAAGTGGATGTTCCTGCCCTTGAAAGTGCCGGCCGGCAGCACCGGTTTGGGTAGTGTGCCGTTGGAGCGTCCTTTGCCGTCTCCCGATTCGATATTGGAAAAATAGTATCCGAGCACCACTGCGCGGTTTTTAAGTTTCTCCGCGAAAATGCGGTCGTATTCGAGTTGCGGGGTCACATCCTTCAATACTGCCTGGTACTGGGCATTGCCCTTCAGTTCCTTCTGACCCAGATCGCGCAACGTGCCGAGCCCGGAACTCTCGACCTTCTCCGCGAATACGACGTCGAAACCGACGATACCGATCTTGTAATGATCGAAAAGCTGGTCGAGCAACGCGCCGATCTTGTCGCGCCGCCACGGCCAGCGGCCTTCGGCAGCCAGACTTTTCTCGTCGATGTCGATGATGACGATGCGCGGGTCCACGCCATTGGCCATCGTCAGGCGCAAACGCGCGTCATAGACGATGTTTTCGAAGCGGTCGATGAACGGGATTTGATAGTAACGGCCGGCATGGCCGACAAAAGCAAGGACCACCACGAGCCCGAGCGCGATGCGCACCAGGTGCTTATTCAAGCCGTCTCCCTTGTTATGTTGCGTGCCGGGAGCGCGCTGCAGGCCAGGCTCGCCCGGTAGTTATTGGAAATGGTCCCGCGCCGGATCCTGCGCGCCAATACGGACTTTCAGGGTTTCAGGAAGAACTCCATCTTTACCCCGGCCAGCTCAATGATGTCGTGATCGCCCAGCTGATGCGCCTGGGCGTCGAGGGTCTTTCCGTTGACCACCGGGAAGTTGGCCCCTTCCACGTGGGTGATGAAGTAACCATGAGGCCGCTTGGCAATGACCGCGACCTGTACGCCTGGCTTGCCGAGGGTAGTCAGGGGCTTCGCCAGCGGCAACTCCTTGCCCGCGTTCGGCCCGGAAAGGATCTGGATGGTGCCCATCGGCGCAGCCACAGGTGTCATTGGAGGTGCGGCGGGCGGGACGGGCGGCACAGGCGCTGCCGCCGGCTTCGCTGCCACTGCGGGCGCGCTCGCCGGCGGTGCGACGGCGGCGCCCGTATCGGATATCGCCTGAATATTGGTCTGGGTATCGGTGGGATTCCGGACTTCTTGCTTGGGCGCAGCCGCAGCCGGAGCCCGCAGAACCATGGTCTTCTCGAAATCGGCCTGGCTCATGTTCGCCGGCGCTTCGTTCATGTACTTGAGCTTGTACTTGCCGATTTCGACGGTATCGCCGCTTTGCAGGAAATGCTTCTTGACCGGCTGGCCGTTGACCAATGTCCCATTCGTGCTACCCAGATCCTCGAGAAAGGAATCATTCAGGATGGTCATGATGATGGCGTGCTCGCCGCTGACAGCCAGATTGTCGATCTGGATGTCGTTGTGCGGTTTGCGGCCGATGGTAGTGCGCTCCTTGCTGAGCGTGAAATCCTTGATCAACTGGCCATCGAGACTCAATATCAACTTCGCCATAGCTGCGTCCTTTTATTTGAACCAGGAAAAGAACTTCGCAAACAAGCCTTCGTCTGCCGGGAAGTCCTTCTTCACCTTGATCAGCACTACCGAGATATTATCGCGCCCGCCGTTGTCGTTCGCCATTTGCACCAGTTGCTCGGCTGCAAGCTGCAGGTTCGCTCCCAGTGCCTCCAGCGTCATTTCGATATCTTCATCCTCGACCATGTCATTGAGGCCATCCGAGCATATCAAATAGATATCGCCTTCCTGCGCCGGATAGGTATGAATTTCCGCTTCCACTGCCGGCTCGATTCCCAGGGCGCGCGTCACCAGGTTCTTGTTCTGGGAACGCTTTGCCGCTTCCTTGGTTAAAAGGCCGCTGTCGATCTGCTCCTGCAGCAGCGAGTGGTCGCGCGTAATCTGTTCCAGCTTGCCGTCGCGCTGCCGGTAGCAACGCGAATCGCCGATGTGCGCGAGTGTGACCTGACTGTTGCAAAACAACGCCACGACCAGGGTCGTGCCCATTCCGGCGTACTGCGGCTGGCTGTTTGCCGACTGAAAGATCGAGGTATTGGCTTTGGAAATGATATTCCGCAACAACCCCGTCGCGAGGGGCGAACCGTTTGTGTCCACTTGATGCGGCGACTGGCTCACCAGCGCTTCACGCGTTTCGCTCGAGATCAGCGCTGTAGCTATACCGCTGGCGACCTCGCCGGCGTTATAGCCGCCCATGCCGTCGGCGAGAACCGCAAGGCCGATTTCGCCATCGATGGCAATACTATCCTCATTATGCGAACGCACCATTCCGGTGTGAGTCGCTTTTGCCATCTCGAGAGAGGCGCTCAGGCTCATATCGGGCATCCGCTAAAGAGTAACGTCCACGGTATCGAACTGGGCGGCGCATGCACGTATTGCCTGCGCCAGCTCGTCGCCGCTTTGATAGCGCTCCGCCACGTTCTTGGCCAGCGCCCTGTTTATGATTTCCACGACACACTCGGGCAGGGCGGGATTCACGCCCAGAATATCGATCGGCGGTTCATTGGCGATCTTGTACATCAATTGCGTCATCGAATCACCCTGGAATGGCAAACCGCCACAGGAAAGTTGGTAAAACGTGACGCCAAGCGAGAACAGGTCTGACTGGCCGTCGATCTTTTTGCCCGCCAGCTGCTCTGGCGACATGTAAGACGGCGTGCCGAGCACCATGCCGGTCTTGGTCTTGGACGAATCCGTTATGCGCGCAATGCCGAAATCGGTGACCTTGACGGAATCGGTCTGCGGGTCGTACATAATGTTTGCCGGCTTGATATCGCGATGAACCACGTTTTGCAGATGTGCGTAGGAAAGCGCTTCCGCGACACGCGCCACGATGGAAAGCGTCGTCGGCAGCGGCAGAAGCGCGCCTGCCTTCGTCTGCGGCACGAGGTCCTTGCCTTTGAGGAACTCCATGGCGATATAGGCCAGGTCATGTTCTTCGCCGGCGTCATAGATCGTCACGATGTTGGGATGATTCAGCCGCCCGGCGGTTTCAGCCTCGCGGAAGAAGCGTTGCTTCACGTCTTCCAGTTCGTCCGGCTCGAACTCCTGCGACAAAGCCATGGTTTTAATGGCGACGACACGGCCGATCTTCGGATCCCTTCCGAGATAGACCACACCCATGGCGCCCTTGCCGAGTTCCTTCTCCACCTGATAGCGGCCGAGCATCGGCTTCTCGACCGCTCCGCCTTCCAGCATTAGCGTGCTGGCATTGGTACGCCCGCCCCCGCCTCCACCGAGAATGACCGTCTCGGACATCTGCTTGGCGCGGTTAAGCTTCTGGTCGAGGTCGCGGAATTTCGGATTGTACGTCGCCATGTACTCATACACGGCCTGAGCTTTGTTGAACTGGCGCTTGCGTTCGAAGTCAAGCGCGAGGTTGTACATGTTGTCCATTACGGCATCGTCGAGCGTAACCTTCTTGAATTTGTCGAAGGCCATATCGAGTTGCCCCTGGCCCTGGAACGCAAGCCCCAGCATGCGGTTGGATTCCGCTGAATCCAGATCCGACTTGGCCTTGCCGCGCTCGGTCACCAGGAATCGCTTGGTCGTCAGCAGAATGTGGCCTATGACCAGCAACACCGCCGATGCCATCAACTGGATCCATATCAATTTCCCCGCCATCAGCATGAAATGCGTTGCAATAAGGGCGACCAGCACGGCCGCGCTCAGGGCAAACCCCATTCCGGCCGTCAGCCGCGGCAGCAACAGGATGATGTAGAGAGCGACCAGCAGGAAGACGAACTTCTCCACCCAGAATCCCCAGGTCGGCGCGACAAAAAAGTCTTCCTGGAGAATGCTCGAAACCGAGTGCGCCAGCGTGACTACCGGCGGCATAGAGGGTGATATCGGCGTCACTTGGTACGTCCCTACGCCGGCGGCCGTCGCCCCGATCAACACGACCTTGTCACGATATTTCTCGGCGGGGATTTTTCCGGCTATCACATCGTAAAATGAATCCAGCGGAAAGGCGGGCTTGCCGTCCTTATCCTTGTAGAAGTAACTATGCATCTGCAAATAGGGATCGGTATTGATGGTGAGGTTCCCCACCTTTATGCCCTCACCCAGGCGCATCTCGATATCGCCGGGCCCAAGGTTGAGACTCTTCGCCGCCAGCATCGTGGAAAAAGACGGGAAATATTGATCGTAGTAGCGCACGACCAGCGGTTCTGTGCGCGTGCTGCCGTCGACGTCCGGCAAAGCATTCAAATGACCGATCGCAGCGGCGCCGGCAGCAATCTCCTGCAAAGGTGCTGCGGCCTGAAGCGTAGGCACGGGGAATATGTTGCCGTTCTGCGCGCCGATGCGGTCGACAACCTTCGTGATCTGGTTCCTCAGAATATAGTCCGGAAGCGGCTTGTCGGGATTGCCGCGCGGTTCACCGATGACGAACAGCATCGGCAGGGCCACATTGCCTGCTTCGGTAATGGCGGCGGCAAGCTTGCGATCGTTGTTCAGCGCGTCTTCGGCTTCGGCGAGCACCGAAGCAAATTGTGCAAGGTTCTGCTGCTGCGCCGGAGGAAGGCCCTGATAGAGTTCGGTGAGCTTCTGTACGTAGGCCAGGCCCGGATCGATCTGCGGCTCAAAAAAGAAAGAAGCGTAGCCAACGACTTTCGCGCCGGCCTGCTTGAGCTTGGCGATCATCTGCCCGTGAATTTCGCGCGACCAGGGCCAGCGCCCGATGTTGGCTATGCTCTGGTCGTCTATCGCGATGACCGCTACGCGCGGAGAAGGGGCGTGACTGGAGGCACGTACGCCCCAGTCGTAAGCCAGGCGTTCGAGACTTTGGACCAGATCGCTGCCGGATGCGAAAAGCAGCACCAGCGCCACGATCAGTCCGAGGAACCAATCGGCTTTCCAAAAAGCCGTTTTCTTCATGCCACCCACCCCTGATTGGATGCCTGAAGCCTTTGATTTCTAGCTAATTAAGGCGTTTGAGCTAGAGATTCTACGATATTCAAGCCAAAAGTATATGATTTTTTGTGAAACTGCCCTCCGGGTGGGACTGATCCGCCCGTACTCTTATCCGGCCGCCGACCTGTCCTCAGAAATTAAGGGGCTACGCCGGCGACGAAGGCGCCGAGAGAGCATCCCGCAGAAACATCGGACGGATGGTGCAGACCGAGGACTATGTGGGACAGTGCAACCAGGAATGTGAACGGAACCAAAAGCCCAACGAGTTGCGAATAATGGGCTGGAGCAATGGTCGCCCGACGATGACAGATGACCATGTGCAGAACAGCCCGAACTGCGACATCGCCGTAAAGGACCGACAACGCCATCATCAGAACATACCAGAATACGCCGTTGCCAAGCCGGCTCACGATGCGGAAATCTGGCGCACCGGCCCGAGCCGGGTGGCCCGGTTAAAGGAAATACAGAGCCTCTCGTCGAGTTCCAGGAAGTCGCGGCCACGGGCGGGCTTAGACACAGGCGGCCTGCCCTTCGATCACGCTGCGCAGCACGCTTTCGAACCGGTCGACCACGATTTCCCACCCCAGGCGCTCGGCCGCAGCGCGGGCGCGCAAACGCAAGCGCGCCATGGCCCGGAATCTTCCGTTGCCCCCGGAATTCGCTCGTGCATTGCCAAAAACGCCCTGACGGCAAGCGGAAGATTTTTTCAGGTGCCATCCTGCCGACGCATATAGCTACGATTCCATGTTCGCCCGCACCCCAAGCCTGGCGCATCCCCGGGCTGCGCCGCGACGGCGAGAACAGGCGCGTATCGACGCCGCGCGAAACGACATGCAGATTCTCGAAAGGCATTGCTGTCCAGCTCTTTGCGCGGACCTTCGGTGGGGACAAGCGTTGGGAGTGTGCGGTTATGGAACTCGCGCAGATAAGCGGCGATCGACTTGTTGAGAAAGCCCATGCCGTAATGCTTGCTGCAGCTGTGGAAATTGGTATGAAGTCCGGTCGAAACCAGCAGCTTCAGTTCGATCGGCGCCGCAAGTGCCGACCAGCCGAGCGGCCTTGCGTCACGATGTGGATGATATCCGGGCGTTTCAATCCATAGCTGCAGGAGCCCGCGCATGTCGGAAGTCCGATCTTCAGGCCATCGTAGCGCGGGATAGGGATGAACGGCTTGAGCACTTCTTCGAGCCACGCACCCTGCGCCGCGCTGTCCGTAGCGCCCTACCGCGGGTGAATTAGTTGCGCGTGATGACTGCGTCGCCGCAGGGCCTCTACGAGGCGGCCCGGGGTCATGGCGACACCGTTTACTTCGGTCGGGTAAGACTCTGTGAGTACGGCGATGCGCAGGGAGGTCGCTTGCTGAAGTACAAAAGCATTGGCCGTCATGCCCGACAAGTCTGGCAGTGTCATTCGAAACTACGATGACGGTTTCATGACAATCCGGGAAATAAACAGACCGCCAGTCCCCGCCATCACGCCTGACCAATGCTCAGTCCAACATCACCAGCAACCAGACCACGACAACATTTGCCAACGACATCATGACGGCGGCGCTGCCGATATCCTTGGCTCGCTTTGCGAGCCGGTGATGCTCCAGCGAAATCCGGTCGACGGTTGCCTCCACCGCCGAATTGAGCAATTCGACGACCAGCACCAGAAGCACCGACGCGATCATCAACGCCTTGCCCAGACCGGGAGCCGGCAGAAAAAACGCCAGCGGGATCAGCAGCACGGCGAGCAGGACCTCCTGCCGGAATGCGTCTTCGTGCTTGTAGGCCGCTTTCAGGCCCTCGACGGAATAGAACATGGCGTTCCATACACGACGCAATCCGGTCTTGCCTTTATGCGGGCTTTCTATCTGGCTGGAATCTTCCACTTGTCATTTCACCTTCGGACCGTCCAGTTAGGGGGCCGGCATTACACCACGCGCAGGCCTGGGTAGCCCAACGTTTGCCGGCGTCCTGGACCCCTGCTTTTGCTGCATTGACGACACGACCTGGCGAGTGCTTCGACCCAGGCCATAGTTTCTGGCGACCCTACTTCAACGCAGCCAGCGCAGCGTCGTAATTCGGCTCGTTCGCGATCTCCGGTACCAGTTCCGAATGCAGCACCTTGTTGTTCTCATCCAGCACGACGACTGCGCGGGCGGTCAATCCCTTGAGTGGGCCATCCGCTATATCCACGCCATATTTGCCGTGGAAATCTCTGCCGCGGAAAGTCGACAACGTCACGACATTGTCCAGGCCTTCGGCATTGCAAAAACGCGACATGGCAAATGGGAGGTCTGCGGAAACGACGAGCACGATAGAGTTGGCGACGCTGGAAGCCTTTTGATTGAATACCCGCGCGGATTGCTGGCAGGTGGGCGTGTCCAGGCTCGGAACGATGTTCAGTACCTTGCGCTTGCCGGCGTAATTTTTTAGCGACACGTCGCCCAGATCCTTGCCAGTCAGGTTGAAGTCCGCAACGACTTCGCCTTTTTTCGGCAGATTGCCTGCCACGGACACCGGATTGCCTTTCAGAGTTACGGTTGCCATTTGCAGTCTCCTCTATTGAAAACAGGATAAAAAATTGAGGGACGACGCACTGCGGACAAACCGCAATACGATCACAATCTGGTGGCATTTGATCGCGGCATTCAGGTGACCTGCGCCTCGGTCAGTTTTTGATAGGCTTCAGCATCCCGCAGCGAGGCCCATTCGGATTCGTCGGCGGGCTTGAGCTTGAAAATCCACCCGCCATAAGCGTTTTGGTTGATTTTCTCAGGTGCTGTGTCGAGGTCGCCATTGACCCCAGTAACTTCCCCGGAAACGGGAGCATAAATGTCGGACGCGGACTTGACCGAATTCATCCATCGTCAGCTTACGGCTCAGGGCCGGAGGCTCGACGAACACAAGATCGCCCAGCAATTCCTGTGCATGGTGTGTAATCCCGACCGTGATGACGCCGTCGCTTCCGGACTGTGCCCACTGGTGATTGTCGGAATATCTTCTGTCTGCGGGAATCATGCCTGTTAATTTCTCCTTGGATCTCATTCGACCGGACCCTGTGCACAAGGCGCAGAGGTACTGGAATAACGAGACGATATCTTACCGCGCGGCGGGTGGCCGGCTTTTCAAGGCCGCCGTCATGGGTAGAACAAATACAGCCGATAGCCGGCGGCACGCACGGCGCCGGTGTCGAGATAAAGCTGGAGCGGCATTTCGGTGCCGGCTTTCAGCCCGCCAGTCTGTGGCGCTGGCGGCAGGTATTCCGCGGGCAGGAAAATTCGCCGCGCGACAGCCTGCTCCATTGGGTTGGTCAACGTCAGCTCGAATGCAGGATAGGCCAGGTCGACCGGCGCCCGGTTGCGCACTGACAGGAGCAACTGGATTTCATTCGGATGCGAGGGATCGACTACTTTCAGGTCCGAGGCTTCTATGTGCAAGTAGTTCGACAGCTTCGGCAAACCGATCGCGCATCCGATCGACTCGCAAATCAGCGCGTAGTAGCTGCGCGTCTGCGGTAGCAGAACCATCATTTCGGTGCGAAACACATAGCCAGCCTGCGCGACGAGGCCCGTCACCATCACGAACGCCATAATCGTCCACAGCGCGGTCCGGCGCGGCGATTCCGGCATCTTGAATTCCCATTCGTACAGAGTAGCTGCGGGATCCGGCCGTGTGGGGGCGGGCTTGCCTTTCTGGGAAACCGGGGTCGCGGAAAAACCCGGCCGCGAGTCCTGCTCATTTTTAGCGGTTTCGTCCAACCGCGTCTGCGGAATGACCGGATCCTGCGGCGCGGGCTGCGGTTCCTGGGCCGTCAGCGTGGCGAAGGCATCGAATATCTTCTGGCAGTGCCCGCAACGCACTTGCCCGCCGGATGCCTGGAGTTGGTGCGTTGTAACACGGAAAGTCGTCTCGCAACCTGGGCAGCGGGTAAAGAGGTCCATGCCGCCGGACTCAGTCGAGACGCGTGCCGCTCAACCGCACCCAGCCATCATCCGTGACTGGCGATTCGATATCGAACCAGGCGCGATAGGCCTCGGCGACGTCTGCTGCCTGGAGCGGCAGGATGCCCGAAAGGACCAATCTCCCGCCCGGAAGGGTCAGCGTCGCCAGTAATGGCGCGAGGACTTTCAGGGGATTGGAAAGAATGTTTGCCAATACGACATCTGCCGGCTCGGGAGGAGCGTCATCCGCATTGAAGAATTCTGCATCAACGCAATTGCGTTGCGCATTGTAGCGGCTCGAGAGCACGGCCTGCTCGTCGATGTCTACACCGCGTACGCGGGTGGCGCCAAGCTTCGCCGCCGCTATGGCCAGAATGCCGGAGCCGCAGCCATAGTCGAGCACGCTGCATCCGGGCGACATGTTCCGGTCCAGCCAGTCCAGACACAAGCGAGTGGTCGGATGGCTGCCGGTGCCGAATGCGAGACCCGGATCAAGAACGATATTGATTGCCGCCGGATCCGGACTGGCGTGCCAGCTGGGAACGATCCACAGCCGGGTTGAAGCGCGGATGGGTTCGAACTGGCTTTGCGTCAGCCTGACCCAATCCTGTTCCTCAACCTCTGAAATCTTGTACTCAGGCGCGATGGGTAGACCGGCCGCGGTCATGGCACGCTGAAGCGATGCGGACCAGTCCGCATCTGGCGCGAAAAGGGCGATCACGCGATTCAATCCGAATGCCGTTTCGGGTGCCCGACCGGGTTCCCCGAAAAGCGGCGTTTCGCCTTGGGTACCGGCGTGGGCATCGGCAACGTCTACCGACAATGCCCCCGCTTCAATCAAGGCGTCCGACAACGCCGTCAGCCGCGCCGCGTCGATAATCAATTCGACCGCTATCCAGGAAATGGGGGTGCCTCCGTCAGCGGCGGAGCTACTCGACCTTACCGTACTTGGCGAGTTTCTCTTCCAGGTAGTGGATGCTGGTTCCGCCGCGCATGAATGACGTGTCCAGCATGAGTTCCTGGTGCAACGGCAAATTCGTCTGAATGCCTTCCACAATCATTTCGGAGAGCGCGATGCGCATTCGCGCGATGGCCTGATCGCGGGTATCGCCGTAGGCGATGACCTTTGCGATCAGGGAATCGTAGTAGGGCGGCACGAAGTAGCCATGGTAGACATGCGAGTCCACCCGAATGCCCGGTCCGCCGGGCACATGCCACGACGTAATGCGCCCAGGTGACGGCGTGAATTTGAAGGGGTGCTCCGCATTGATCCGGCATTCGATGGCATGCCCGCGAAAACTGACGTCCTTCTGGCGGAACGGCAGTTTTTCTCCAGCCGCGACCAGTATCTGGGTCTTGACAATGTCTATCCCGGTGATCATTTCGGTCACCGGATGCTCGACCTGCACCCGAGTGTTCATTTCGATGAAATAAAACTCGCCCCTTTCGTACAGGAACTCGAAAGTACCGGCGCCGCGGTAGCCGATTTTGCGGCAAGCATCGGCACAGCGCTCGCCTATACGCACGCGCTCCTTCAGGGGGATCAGCGGCGCGGGCGCCTCCTCGATGATTTTTTGGTGGCGGCGCTGCATCGAGCAATCCCGGTCGCCGAGGTAGACGGCATTGCGGTGCTCGTCGGCAAGCACCTGGATCTCGACGTGGCGCGGGGTTTCGAGAAACTTTTCCATGTACACGGTTGGATTGCCGAACGCGGCCTTGGCCTCCTGGCGTGTCATCGCCACCGCATTAACCAGCGCGGCTTCCGTATGGACGACACGCATGCCGCGACCACCGCCCCCGCCAGACGCCTTGATGATGACCGGGTATCCGACCTTGCGTGCGATCTTGACAATTTCCTGCGGCTCCTCCGGCAAGGCACCTTCGCTGCCGGGAACGACGGGGACGCCAGCCTTGATCATCGTGTTCTTGGCGCTGACCTTGTCGCCCATCAGACGAATGGTATCGGGACGCGGACCAATGAAGACGAATCCGCTTTTCTCCACGCGTTCGGCAAAATCCGCGTTTTCCGACAGGAAGCCGTACCCGGGGTGAATCGCTTCCGCATCGGTGACCTCGGCGGCACTGATGATCGCGGGAATATTGAGGTAGCTGTCGGCCGACGCAGCCGGCCCGATGCAGACCGACTCATCGGCCAGCCGAACGTACTTGGCTTCGGCATCGGCGACGGAATGCACGGCAACCGTCTTTATCCCGAGCTCGCGGCAGGCACGCTGGACACGAAGGGCGATTTCACCCCGATTAGCGATTAGTATTTTTTCAAACATGCGGGACTCTGGCTGGGCGGCGCGGCACGGTGCCGGCCGGGTAGCGCTATCCGATTATGAAGAGTGGCTGGCCGTATTCGACCGGTTGGCCGTTCTCGACCAGGACCTTCTTGACGACGCCACTCTGGTCAGCTTCGATTTCGTTCAGCAGTTTCATCGCCTCGATGATGCAAAGGGTTTCGCCGGCATTGATGTTCTGGCCGATTTCGATGAAGGGCTTCGCTCCAGGCGCCGACGATCGGTAAAAAGTCCCCACCATTGGCGATTTTACGACATGACCCTCGGGCTCGGCGGGCACTTCCGCCGCCGGCGCGGCCACCGCTGCAGCGACAGGCGCGGGCGCCATGGCGACGGCCGCCTGGGGCATGGACATCATGCCGGGGTGGCCGGGAACGCCGACGCGGTTGATCCTGACCTTTTCCTCACCTTCGGTGATTTCCAGTTCGGCGATACCCGATTCCTGTACCAGATCGATCAACTTCTTGAGTTTTCTCAGGTCCATTTCGCAAGTCCTATTTCGTGGGCTCGTAGACAATCGCATGCGCCAGTGCGTATTCGTAGCCCCGCGAGCCCAGGCCACAGATCGTGCCGACCGCGAGATCGCTGAAATACGAATGGCCCCGGAATGTCTCCCGGGCGTGAACATTCGACAGATGCACCTCTATGAACGGAATGCGAACCGCAGCAAGCGCATCGCGCAGCGCTACGCTGGTATGGGTAAAGGCTGCGGGGTTGATAACGATGAAATCCACGCCGGATGCGCGCGCTTTCTGGATTCGTTCGATGAGTTCCGATTCGGAGTTGCTTTGAAAGCTGTCCAGCTTGATGCCGGCATCGGCAGCCTGGGCAGCCAGCCGTCCGCCAATATCTTTCAGCGTTTCCCCCCCGTAGATCTGTGGCTCCCGGGTACCGAGAAGATTCAGGTTGGGACCATGCAACACCAGAACCTTCCGGGGGCTACGCGCAGAGGGAGGCCGCGCTTTGCCACCCGTCGAGGTGGTTTTCATGACGGCCAGTTTGCCGTAGTTAGGCGGTTTTTGTCCAGATTTAAGCGAATTTGATCGCTATCGCCTGATTCATGAAGGCGCATTTCAAGGCATTTTCGGATATTCGGTTCGCTAACATCCGCAGCATACCCACGCAATCAGGAAATAGCCCAAAATTGATCAAATACCGATAATTTAAAAGAACTTGACGAAATTTACGCCTCGGAGCCAACTGGTTTGCGCAGGAAATTGATCGACTTTCGAGGTAGAAGCATGCCCCTGTTTCGGCTTAGCGGATATTGTTGACCTGGGTCAGGACGGGATTGAATCGCTCAGGCGGGCGATAACCAATAACGCGGTATTGTTCGAGTTCGTTTCCATGACGATCGAAAAAGATAATGCCGGGCGGGCCAAAAAGCCCGAAGCGCTTCAGCAGGGCCGCATCAGCGGCCGAGTTGGCAGTGACATCCGCCTGAAGCAGCAGCATGCTCGCAAACTGGCTTTTCACGTTCTCGTCCTGAAAAGTGAACCGTTCCATTTCCTTGCACGACACACACCAGTCCGCGTAAAAATCCAGCATGATCGGCTTTCCGGCATTGGCAACGGTGCGCTCGAGTTCCGCGACCGAGGCTACGCGAATGAAGGGCGTCGACTTTCCCGTCTCTTCCCCGGTCAGCCGTAGCCGCAATCCTGACAACGGCTGGAGGAGATCGCGTCCGCCCGAAAGGCCGCCGACCAGGAGCGAGATGCCCATCAGCAAGGCAATGACGCCGACGCCCTTCCACAATTTGCGCAACCCGCCCGCACCGGCCGGCAAGGTATCGAGGGCGTGAAGAAAGATCGCCGACACGATCAACAGCGCCGACCAGCACAACATTTGCGCGATGACCGGGATGATCGGCGAAATCATCCAGATGGCCGCGCCCAGCAACAGGACGCCGAAAAAATTCTTCACGGCCTGCATCCAGGCTCCGGCCCTGGGCAACAGCGCCCCGGCTGAAGCGCCGATGACAAGGAGGGGGAGCCCCATGCCAATGGCCATCGCGAACAGGGCCGCACCGCCCAGATACACATCGCGCGACTGGCTGACGTAGAGCAGCGCCCCCGCCAGCGGCGCCGCAACGCACGGGCCCACAATTACAGCGGACAACACCCCCATGACGAAGACGCCCGCCAGCGTACCGCCCGTAAGCCGGTTGCTGGTATCGGTCGCACCGGTCTGCCACGCGGTGGGCAGTTGCAATTCATAGAAACCGAACATGGACAACGCCAGCAATACGAATACGCCTGCGAATGCCCCCAATACCCAGGGGGTCTGCAGCGCGGAGGACAGTAGAGTCCCGGACAACCCTGCGAGGACACCGGCGATGGCATAGGCGATCGCCATGCCGAGAACATACATCGCGGCAAGTGTGAATCCGCGCAACCGCGTCACCTTGCTGCCCTGACCGGCGATCATCCCGGAGAGGATGGGAATCATCGGCAAAACACAGGGGGTGAACGACAGAAGCAAACCAAAACCCATAAAGCTGGCCATGATCAGCCAGAAGTTGCCTGTTTTCAGCAGCCCCGCGATTTGCCGATCTTCGGAAGGCTGCTGCGGCACCGCCGCGGCAGCCGCCGGTAGCCGTGCCGTTTCCGCGACCGATTGCGGCGACGAATCCGTGGCGGGAAGGGCTGGAAGCGTTATCGGAAATTGTCGGGTGGCAGGGGGATAGCACAAGCCTTTTTCGCTGCATCCCTGGAAGCCGACATTCAGAACCAAAGGGATTTGCCCGCTGCCGTCCCTGCGCAACTTTATCAATGCCTGCACAGGCGCATGGAACACTTCGGCCTCGCCAAAATTCGGATCGCGTTTCGTCTCTCCGTGCGGTAACTGTACTGAGCTGATGGCGGCCTTTTCTCCCGCCGCGACGGTGAAATGCAACTTGTCGCGGTACAGATAGTAGCTGTCCGCAGGGCGAAGGCGCGCAATCAGTGTTTGCGCATCCGCGACCCGGACTTCTATGATGAATGCTTTCTCCACCGGGAGGAATTCTTCCTCGCCCGCCGTACCTCGTGTCTCGCCCTGCAAGCGCGCGAGCAACTCGCGGCGTTTACTGGACGAAGGCGGGGAAGGTTCGGAGTACGCGACGGGCACCAGTTTCACGCTCTGCGTCAGGGGCGTGTAGCACACCCCCACGTCGGCGCAACCCTGGGAAACGGCGTTCAGGATAAAGCCTGCGGCCGGGATCGAAGACTTGAGAGGTAATTCCAACACCAGTCCGCCGCGATAAGTCTCGACTTTGCCAAAGAACTCGTCTTCCTTCACGGCGCCGGCGGGCAAACGCGGCGAGCCGACTTCCACCGGCCCTTGCGTCGCGGCAAAGTGAAACCGATCGCGGTACAGGTAGTAGCCGTCCGCGATCTGATAGCGCACCTGAACGGTCTGTGCGTCGACCATCTGTGCCGAAAAGCGGAAGGCCAAGTCGGGCTCGAGTAGGTCCTCGGCTGCAAATGCGGGCGCCGGGACGAGCGGCGGCAGAATCGCCAACAGCAACGCCGCGAGTCGTTTTGCAAGGAATTTCATCTGGCAATCGTCGTCTATGCGATCCTGCGTTTCATGGGCCGGTGGATTCCGCCGCCACCCAATCCAGATAGGCGGGCAACCCGTTGTCTGCCGGAACGCTCACGATTTCGGGAAGCTGGTACGGGTGATTGGTGCGAATCACTTCCTCGAGGCGAGGATACGCAGAGCGGGTCGTCTTGATGAGCAACGGAACTTCCATGGCCGCCTCAACCTTGCCCTCCCACCGATATATGGACTGGCATTCGGCGAGAATGTTCACGCATGCCGCGTGGCGTTGCTCCACCAGCAAGGCCGCCAGCCGTGTTGCCGCTGCCCGATCAGGCAGATTGGTCAATACGATAACCACATTGCGGTTGTCGACAGCCATGCAATCCCTTTGATTACGCAATCCCCTGTGCGGGAGCGCACAGTTCAAGGCGCCTTCGTCGCTTCCCAGGCCGCCACGACGCCCAGTTGCGCTGTGGGATAGCGCAAGCGGACGCGCAACTCCTTCTTCAATCGGCCATTGGCAAGTCGCCGCGATTCCCGCATGAACGACAGCTGGCTCTCCGAAAGCTGCGTCTGTGCGACCTCCCAGCTCACGCGCGGCGGACGCGGCAGGTCGAACTGGTTTGCCACCATGTCGAAATATTCACCCATCTTCATCCAGCAGTCGTCGGACGCGTTGTAAGCGCGGCCGCCGCGTCCACGGGACAACGCCGCCAATACAGTACGTGCCAGATCGTCGGCATGGATGTGGTTCGTATACGGATCGCGCGCCGGCGACAATGCAGGCGTGCCCGCCTTGAGGCGCGCAATGGGAAGCCGGGCGGCGGAATAGATACCCGGAACACGCAGAATGCTGACCTGGACGCCGGTTTCGGCGCCCCAAGCGCGCATCTGCCTTTCCGCATCGAGGCGGCGCCGGGCGCGATCGCTCGAGGGCAGCGCGCGGCGCGTTTCGTCAATTACATCGCCGCCGCAGTCGCCATACACGCCGCTCGTACTGATGTAGACCAGGCGCTGTGGTAGACTGCCGCCCTTCGCGAGGGCCCGTATCAAGTTTATGGTTCGCGTGTCGCGAGTGCCCAAACCCGGCGGTGGCGCCAAATGCACGACGTCCTGGGCTAGCCCGGCGATTCGTACCAACGTTTCCGGACGATCCAGGTCCCCCGACACCGGCATGACGCCTTCCGCGCGCAGGATGGAGACGCGATCGTGCGAGTGGGTAAGCGCGTAGATGCGCCAGCGACCCCTCAGTGCTTTCGCAAGGCGCAGGCCGATGTCTCCACAACCGATGATCAACAATCGTCTCATGCGTTTATTTTAACCCGGACCCCGTTTGGCTTCGGCAGAGTATCGACGTTATGTCCCATCAGGTAACAATCAAACCCAGCAATCACGTCTTCACCTGCGGTGACGACGAAACCGTGCTTGCCGCGGCGTTGCGCGAAGGCTTTACGCTTCCCTACGGATGCCGAAACGGCGCCTGCGGGGCGTGCAAGGGCAAAATCCTCGAGGGCAGCGTGAACTATGGCAATCCACAGCCCTATGTTCTGGCGGAGTTCGAAAAGAAAGCCGGGGCGGCGCTGTTCTGCCAAGCCAGACCGCTGACGGATCTGGTCATCGAAGCGCGCGAGATCCGCGGCGTCGGCCAGCTCGACATCCGCAAACTGCCCTGCCGGGTGCAGGAAATGCGCCGGGTCGCGCCCGACGTCATCGTCTTGAAGTTGAAGCTGCCGGCAAACGAACGCGTCCAGTTTCTCGCCGGGCAATACATCGACATCCTCATGAAGGACGGCAAGCGCCGCTCCTATTCGATGGGCAACCCGCCGCATGACGACGAATATATCGAACTGCATGTGCGCAACATGGCCAATGGCGCCTTCACCGAGTTTGTCTTCAACAAGATGAAGGAAAAAGACATCCTGCGCTTCGAAGGTCCCCTGGGCACATTCTTCATGCGCGAGGATTCGGACAAGCCGATGATCCTGGTTGCCAGCGGTACCGGCTTCGCCCCGATCAAAAGCATCATCGAGCACGCATTCAAGATGGGCACCACGCGCCAGATGGTGCTTTACTGGGGAGGCCGCCGTCCTGCCGACCTGTACATGGCTGAGCTCGCCGGAAAATGGCAGCAGGAGCACGACAATTTCAGTTTCATCCCGGTGATTTCGGATGCCTTGCCGGAAGACACCTGGACTGGGCGCACCGGATTCGTCCACAAAGCCGTAATTGAAGACCTGCCCGACCTGTCGGGATACCAGGTGTACGCCTGCGGCGCGCCGGTGGTCGTCGAATCGGCGCACAAGGAATTCACCACCTTGTGCAAACTGCCGGAAGACGAGTTCTACTCCGATGCCTTCACGCCTTCGGTCGATCCCAAACCGGCTACAGCTTAGGACTTTCGGTCTTCACCGCAAAGACGCAAAGGCGCGAAGGGAACGCAAAGGAAAACCAAAGTGTCGTAGAAAATCGGAGCGAATGTTTCCGCGACGACGTGTGAATTGAACTAGATGGGCGATGGGACAACAACAGAAAATCCCGCCAGGGCCAGGGCGAGCGCCCATCCACCCCAGCACCTCCTTCTCTATTCCGTCCCTTGCATTTCTTTGCGTTCCCTTCGCGTCTTTGATGTCTTTGCAGTGAGAGGCACTAGCCGCTGTTGCGCAAGCCGGCGGCGATGCCATTGAGCGTGAGCAATATCGCGCGGCGGGTGCCTTCATTGGTGTCCCCAGCGCGGTAACGTCTGAGCAATTCAACCTGCAGGTGATTGAGCGGATCGATATACGGCGACCGGTTGCGCAGGCTGCGCGACAGCGCCGGATTCGCCTCGAGCAATTCGGTCTGACCGGTAATGGCCAGCAGATAGCGCACCGTGCGGTGCCATTCGTCCTGGATCTGTCCGAATATGGCGTCGCGCAGTTCCACGTCCGTCACCAGTTCCGCATACCGGGACGCGATGCTGATATCGCTCTTCGCCAGCAGCATGTCCATGTTCGACAGCAGGGTGCGGAAGAACGGCCATTCCTGATACATCTTTTTCAGCAATCCGATGCCGGCATCGCCGCGTCGTCCCACCATTTCGTCGACTGCCGCTCCGAAGCCGTACCAGCCGGGCAGCATGATTCGCGACAGCGACCACGAGAATACCCAGGGAATCGCGCGCAGATCTTCTATGCGATCGGTCTTCTTGCGCGAGGCAGGCCGGCTGCCGACATTCAAATCGGCAATTTCCGTAATCGGCGTAGCGCTGCGGAAGAACTGCACGAATCCGGGCGTCTCGTAAACCAGCTTCCTGTAGGAGGCAAACGCCGTCCCGCTCATGTCTTCCATGACTTCCAGGTAGATGGGCTGTCCAGCGCCCTCGTGCTTGAGCATCGTCGCTTCGAAAGTCGCCGCCACCAGCGTTTCCAGATTGCGCCGCCCGATGTCCGGGTCGGAGTACTTGCTGGCAATCACTTCGCCCTGCTCGGTTATGCGGATCTGTCCGGCGACACTCCCGGGAGGTTGCGCGAGGATGGCCTGGTAGCTCGGGCCGCCGCCGCGGCCGACCGATCCGCCGCGGCCGTGGAACAGCCGCAGCTTCACGCCGTGGCGCTCGAACACTTTGACCAGTTCGACTTCCGCCTTGAACAGCTCCCAGTTCGCAGTGAGGAAACCGCCGTCCTTGTTGCTGTCGGAATAACCCAGCATCACTTCCTGCACGCCGCCGCGGCTTGCCAGCAGTTGCCGGTAGTAGGGATCGGAGAACAACGCATCCATGATCGGACCGCAAGCTCGCAGATCGCCGATGGTCTCGAACAACGGAATAATGTTGAGTTCCAGTCGCGGGTTTTCCCCTGGATGCAACAAGCCGGCTTCCTTGAGCAGAAGGGCAACTTCGAACAGATCACTGACGGCGTCGGCCTTGGAAATGATGTAGTTCGGCAGCGCCTGGCCACCAAACTGGCGATGCATCTCGCCGGCTGCATCGATGATCGCCAGTTCCTTGGCGACGTCTTCGCTGTATTGCAAATACGGCGAGCGCAGCAGCCGCGGCATCTTGAGTTCCTGCAGCAGCCACTCGCGGCGCGTGTTTTCATCCAGTTTCGCATACCCCGGCTTGCGTGCGCCCAGCGCGAAGAGTTCGCCTACGACCTCCTCGTGCACGCCACTGTGCTGGCGCATGTCCAGCGGCGCCAGATGAAAGCCGAAGATGTCCGCGGCCCGCAGCAGGTTTCGCAACCTGCCGCGCGCCACGCGCTTCGACCCGTTCGCTGCGAGCGAATCCGCCAATACCGCGAGGTCCCTGGCAAATTCGGCGTTGTCCGCGTACGGCTGCGCACCGGCGACCGCGGGACGATCGGGCACGCGATGACCTAGCGCATGCGAGGTGGCAGAAAGCCGCGCATAAATGCCAGTCAATGCCCGACGGTAGGGCTCGTCGCGGCGATGCTCGGAGACGTCCGGCGAACGCCCGGCCAGTTCGTCGAGTGCCGGCGTGGTTTCGACAATGCGGATCGACTGCGACAACTCCCCGCCCAGTTGATGCAGTTCATCGAAATAGAAATCCATCGCCGTCGCGGAATGGCGCCTCAATGCGTGCCGCATCACGTCTGCAGTCACGTACGGATTGCCGTCGCGATCGCCGCCGATCCAGCTGCCCAGTTTCAGGTAATTGGCTGTCCCGATCCTGCCGATGTTGCGTTCCGCCAGAAGGTCTTCGATTTCCCCGTAGAGCCGCGGCACCTGGCGCAGGAACGTGT
This sequence comes from Betaproteobacteria bacterium, assembly GCA_025351455.1. Taxonomy (GTDB): domain Bacteria; phylum Pseudomonadota; class Gammaproteobacteria; order Burkholderiales; family JACQAP01; genus JACQAP01. Next base: position 26,374 of record JANXVW010000221.1, read on the forward strand.
AACGGTAGTACGACAGGCCGTTCTCGATCTCGTCGTTCACCGTCAGGCGCAACTCGCGCAGGATGCGCGTCTGCCAGAGAGTGAGCACCACGCGGCGCAGCGCCTCTTCATTGCGCACCAGCTCGTCGGGCGTGAGCTGGATGCGGTCGCGCTCGGTCAACAGGCGCGCGATCTCCAGCTGACAATCGAGAATGCTCTTGCGTTGCACCTCGGTCGGATGCGCGGTCAGCACTGGCGAGATCAGCGCATTGGAGAAGAATTCCGAAACCTGGTCCGCCGTGATGCCGTCCTCGCGCGCGCGGCTTAGCGCCAGCGCCAGGCTGCCTTCCTGTGGCGGCGAGCCCGCAATGAGGTGGGCACGGCGGCGGCGGTTGTGATGCTGGTCCTCGGCGATGTTGGCCAGTTGCGAAAAATAGCTGAACGCCCGCACCACGGCGACGGTGCGTACCGGATCGAGCTTGTTGAGCATCGCCTCAAGCTCCCGCTTCGCGTCCGGATTGCGGTCCCGCCGGAAGCGGATTGCGTTCTGTCGCGTGCGCTCGATCAAATCGAATATCGCCTCGCCTTCCTGTTCGCGCAGTGTGTCGCCGAGTATGCGCCCGAGCAGGCGGATATCCTCCCTGAGCGGCGATTCCTTGTCGGTGACATCCCGATTCTGTGGAACATTCATATGAAAGGTTCAATCATGGTTTCGCCGCGTCGTGCTTGCGGCCTGGAAATAGGCGGAACCGGCAATAATGCGCACTTTCCCATCAAGCAAACGTTGCGCCCGCCTGAGTACGGAATCATTTTCCCAGACAACTCAAGGCATTGAATATTATTTGCCGGTCGCGGCCGCGCCACTGTCGCGCAATCATAGTGCGCGCAATCAGACCACTGGCCTTCTGCGCCCGCCGCCGTGCTGCTTCAATTGTTCGAGTGTGACCGCCAGCGCTTTCTGGTATTCGACGGCGGCTTCGGCGGACTTGCCCTCGCGCTCCAGCAGGCGTCCGAGTTCAAGGTGCGCCGAATGCGTTGGCTCGATCGACAAGCTTGCCTCGAGATAGCTGCGCGCCTTGCCCCACAACCCCTGGCGCGCGCAAAGCCGTCCCAGGGTCAGCAGCAGCACCGCATCGCGCGGATGCTTCTGCAGCCACATTTCCGCCCGCTCCAGTTGCTGCCGTACATCCGTGCCAAGGCATTCGGAATAGATCGCCAAAAGCGACGCATCCCACTGGCGCTCCAGACCTTCCTCGACGATCCGATGCGCATCCTCGCATCCGCCCAGTGCAATGAAAGATTGGGCTGCAGTCGCGGCAACGCGCGAATCCTGGCGGTCTTCCGCGGAAAGCCGGTCCCAATAATCGCGCAGCGATTTGTCGTCCACCGCCTTGCGCTTGAGGCTTTCGATCACGGCCTGGCGTCGCAGTTGCGCCACGATCGGGCGCTCGAACACCCGGCGCTTTTCCAGCTGCGGAATCAGCGCCAGAACTCTTTCCCAGTTCATCGCCATCTGTTGCGCGCGCAGTTCGAGGCGCAATGCTGCGGTATGTTTCTCCGGCAGCTTCTTGAGCACATCCAACGCATCGTAGTAGCGACGCTCGTCGAGGAGCATTTCGGCCTGGGCCATCAGCTTCATGGCGTCTTCCTCGGAATCCGCACCGGAAGATCTTGCGAGGTATTTGTCGCGCGTGGCAAATGCGCGCATGCCGTGCGCGGCACGCGCGGCAAGCATTGCGGAAAGCGCGGGCGATTCACCGGCCTTGAGCGCAGCCGATGCCGCTTTTTCCGCGCGGCCAAAGCGGCCCTCGAAAAAATTGATCAGGGCCTCGTTAAAGGTTTCCCTGGCGCGGCTTTGCGATCGCCGCTTCTGGAAGGCGCGCACCCTGGCGGGCATGGTCGCCGTGACGATGGTCGTGCGCACCACGACGTAGGCGAGAATAATAACGGCAAGCGCGATGATGATCGCGAGGTTCAGCGAAAGCTCCACCCGCCAGGACGGCAACACCACCAACACGTAACCGACGTCATGGCGTGCCCAGATGACCAGGCCGACCGCAAACCCGAACAGACCCAGCACCCATAAAAGCGCCCGCATCAGGTCACCTTGCCGGGTTCAGGACGCATGGCTCAACGCAGCGTGCGCTCGCGCACGAGCTTGAAATTGCGCGCGGCGTCCAGGCTTGCGGAAATGTCGGGCAACGGGCCACCAACGTCGGACTGGAGCAGTTGCTTCAGCGTGGCTTGTGCATCCGCCACGGTCTTGTTACCGCCATCGTAATAGTGGCCCAGCCATTCGGAAGCCGCCTTTAGGTCCGCCCGGAAACTAGCCTGGTCGTGCGCCAGCAGGGACAGGCGCGCGCCGAGCAGCCGGATTTTGAGATTTTCGCGCAGGAAAAACGCCTGGTCCGGCGAGAGAAGCGGAAGTTCGGGCTTCTCTATGCGTTGGATGCGGATCAGGTCGCGCAGATCCTGTATCCCCTCGCGCCACAGTCGCCGCCAGAATCCGCTACCGGCCGCGTCCGTTTCAGGATTGGGCCGCACGGGCCTTTGTTCCATGACCATTGACAGGGTATCCACGCGGCTCAGGACATTGTCCAATCGCAGCGCCATCCCTACGATATCGACGTAGGGCGCTGCTCTCAAACGATCCATATCCTGATTGATCATGCGGCGCAAAGCGGTCAACTGCGGGCGATCCATGCGCGCCAGGCGTGCATCGGCCGTTTCCAGGGCGATCAGCGCCGCCTTGACGTTCCCGGCCAATTGCAACTGCTGATTGGCGATCAGCAGCACCTGCTCGACCTCGGCCAGCGTCCATTCATCGCGGCTGCGCGACAGGTCGCGATAAAGCGATTCGAGTGCAAGCCTCTGGTTCTGGGTTTCGAACATGCGCGCCTCGAGTTGCCCAAGCCGCGCGTTGACATCGCCCATCGTATCGCGCGTTTGTGAGGCCAGCGCACGCGTATCGCGACTCATTGCATCGACTTCGCCAAGGCGTTTTGCCACTTCGCGCTCGAGCAGGCCGAAACTGCGGCGCGAATCAAACCACTGCCACGCGGCGAGCGCAAACGCGGCCAGCGCCAGTAACAACACCATGGTTGCAAACAGGGATAGCCGCGGCCGCGCGGCCGGAACCACTAGTTTGTCGTCTGATTGATCGGCCATCTTTGTCTTCGTATCGGTAAAATCCAATGTCTCATTAAGCGACGCGGCGCAAGCATGCGAACCAGGTCTGCGCGGCCGCCACCAGGGCTTCATCGCCGTTGCCGGCGACGAACACGGTGCGCACCCCGCGGGAAAACGCCGCGACGGCCACGCGCGGATGCGGGACGAAGAACGGCACCGCACACAGCCAGGCACGTCCCGCCGCGCCGGCCATCTCAAACAGGTTTTCGACGATGCTCGCACTGGTTGCGATACAGGCCTTCACCCCATCGCGACCTTGTTGCGACAACAATTCCCGCAAATCGCGATCCGGCTTCACCCGGCGATAGCATTCGAGATAATCGATGGTGGCACCGCGCGAACGCAGGGCATCGGCCAGGAACTCGCGGCCGCCCTGTCCCCTGACGATGAGCACCCGGCTGCCAGCGAGCGGCACGGCCGACAATTTGCCGATCAAAGCCTCGCTGTCGAAACCTTCCTGTGGCGAGATGATGTTCCGCACCCCGGATTTTTTCAACTCGGCCACTGTCCCCGGCCCGATCACGGCGACTTTGGCGCCGGCGGGCAGACCGCCTTTTTTCTGTATGTGCGGCATGGCCATGCGCACCGCATTCGGGCTGATGAAAACCACCAGGTCGAACTGCCGCAAATGGTCGAGGACGGGTGCCCCCGCCGCTTCCGCCAGGGGTTCGATTTGAAGGGCCGGAAACAGGATCGGCAGGCCGCCTGCGTCGCGGACAAGCCGGGCAAGTCCCGCCGACTGATCTGCGGGCCGCGTCACCAGGATTTCCACTCCCGCCAACTGTACGTTCATTGCGCCTGTCCATCCAGTCCCGCCAGAATTTCGCGGGCACCTTTCGCGATCAGGCGTTGCGCGACCGCGTTGCCGAGTTCCTGCGGCATGCCCGAACGCGGCACGGTGATTTCATCACAAACCATGCGGCTGCCGTCCGGACTGGCGACAAAACCGCGCAATCGTACGCTGCCCCCGCTGATCTCGGCGAAACCGCCCAACGGAACCTGGCAACTTCCAGCCAGCGCGCGGCTCAATGCGCGCTCGGCTTCCACGCACCAGCACGTATCCGCATCGTTCAGGGCCGCCAATGCCGCCATCAGGTCGGCGCGATCGGCGCGGCACTCGATTCCCAGCGCGCCTTGTCCGACGGCCGGAAGACAATACGCGGGTTCGAGAATCCGGGTGATGCGCGCGGATAGTCCGAGTCGTTTGAGGCCGGCCGCGGCCAGGATGATGGCGGCGTAATGGCCTTCATCGAGCTTTCGCAGGCGCGTCTGTACGTTGCCGCGCAGTGGTTCGACGCGAAGTTGCGTAAAGCGCGCGCGCAACTGGCTTTCACGCCGCAGGCTGGAAGTGCCGACCACGCTGGCCGGCGGCAGGCTCTCCAGGTCACGATAGGCGTTGGACACGAAAGCGTCTCGCGGATCCTCGCGCTCCGTGATGGCGGCGATACTGAATCCAGCCTCCAGGTTCATCGGCACATCCTTCATCGAATGCACCGCAATGTCTGCCTGCCCGGACTCAAGTGCGAGTTCGAGTTCCTTGACGAACAAACCCTTGCCGCCGATTTTCGCGAGCGACGTGCCGAGCACGCGATCGCCCTCGGTAGTGATGCCAAGCATCTGCGTTTGCAGCGACGGATAGAGCGCCTTTAACCTTGCTTCGATATGGCGCGCCTGCCACATCGCCAG
>JANXVW010000237.1 GCA_025351455.1 Betaproteobacteria bacterium
GCTTCAACGGCCTGATCCGTGCACGGGCGGAATATCTCGAAGCAAGGCGAGACTATGGCGAAGCAATCCGATGGTATAGCCGCGGCCTCGAGGCCGACGACCTCGTGGAAGTCCTGTATCAGGGCATGATGCGCTGTCAATTAAGCATGGGTCGGCCTGCCGATACCCTCGTGACGTATCAGCGGCTCCGCCGCACGCTCACGGTAAAACTGCGCGCATTGCCCAGCCAGGAATCAATCACCCTCGCACAGGCGGCCACCACGCCTTAAACGCGCACCGAGCGCCTCGAGGTACCGATCCCGGCTGTCATCCGTAAGCAATTTGTGCGGATTTCTGCTCGTTTCTTTGCGCAAACGTGAGGCCGCCGCCGCCGGCTGCTGTTTTTCCCCGAGAACATCGACCCTCCGCACCATTCAATCGATCGGTAGGCGTGTTGTGCGCGGTGCCCGTGTACGGTTTGCGCCTGCCAATGGGATGGAAATGGATAGACCGGAATACTTCATCGTGCGGGTATATCGCCGTGCGCCGGACGAGCATCCGCAACTGGAGGGTGTCGTAGAAGTGGTTGCTACGCTCAGGCAGCATTCGTTCACGAGCAGCGACCAGCTCTGGGGCATCCTCTGCGATCCTTCATTGGCGCAATGGCGGTCGGCCGCCCGGTGAGACGTGCGGCCGACCATGACAAAACCAACGGAGGGAGGCAAGACACATGGCAAGTCGTGACGAGTCATCATTACATATCCGGCCACGTGCGGGCGCCAGGGCGGTTGCGGCGGGGTGGGCGCTTGCGCTCGCATGCAGCCCCGTCGCGTACGCCCAGTCGTGGAACATCAAGGATGGACGGAACACGGGCATGGTGCTGCAGAGCGAATCGCGAAAGCTGCCTGACGGCGGCACCTATCTCACCGGTGGGTCGAAGGTTCATGTTTCCACCGAGGACGCGACGTATCCCATTTCCGGTTGCAGCATGGATTGCCGATGGACTTGCAAGATCGCGGCAAGCGGATCGGAAGGGGCGTGCGTGACATTGTGCGCAGGCGTGGACAAGGATGGTGACCTGTTCAGCTTCCGCGCGCTCGCCTTCGGTGCCGGTAAATTCGAGTTCGGTCCCGAGACCGGCAAGTACGCCAATGCCTCCGGCGGAGGCACATTCGAATCCGTGCCGACCGACGATCCGGCGCTTGCTTACGTCCGCTGGCGCGGAACGCTCCAGTTGCGCAAGTAGCCGGCGCCGGGTCTCCGAGGGCGGTGGCCCGGCCCGCCGCCGCCCGCCCGGCTTGTTTGGCACCGCCGTTGCGACACTCACGGCGCTACTTCTTCGCCGTTTACTTTAGCAGGGCGCTGATGTCGAGAACGCCCGCTTCTCGTTGAAGAACGCCAGTTGGCGGCGTTTGCTTTGCCTTTCTTCGTGTTTCTTCGTGTCCTTCGTGTCTTCGTGTGAGAATTTTCCTGCGCAAGAGCTCGCATGCAATTTTGACGAGCAGGCCACAGGCGCCATTGCTGTATCGCGGCCCTGTCCATGAGGACTATCCCGCAACCTCCCACCGCGAAATCTTGTCCAACGGGTCTCTACTATGGAGGCTCCCATGCGCCGACTTCTGATCGCCCTTGGCATTACCACCAGCGTGCTCCTTGCGGGGTGCGCCACCGTCGAAAACCCCGTGACCGGCAAGAGCGAGCACACGGTGATGGACGAAAAAAGCGAGATGGCCGAAGGCGCGAAGGCGCACCCGCAGATCCTGGCTGAATTCGGCGAATACAAGAATCCGCAGGTGCAGGCCTACGTCAATGAAGTCGGCCAGCGGCTGGCAAAGGTGTCGCACCGCCCCGATCTAGACTGGCACTTCACCGTGCTCGATACGCCCGACGTGAATGCCTTCGCGTTGCCCGGCGGATACGTGTACGTCACGCGCGGCATCATGGCTTACATGGATAGCGAGGCCGACCTGGCGGGAGTGATCGGCCATGAGATCGGCCACGTCAGCGCGCGGCACGGATCGCAACGCGCCACGCGCCAGCAAACGGCGGGGATCGGCGTCATCGCCGCGACCTTGCTTGGCGTCGTGCTGGAAAGCCAGGGACTGCCGGGCGCGGCCAGCGCGGCATCGCAGGCTTCGCAGGGGCTGGCGGCGGGTTATGTCGCGAAGTACAGCCGGGGCCAGGAATCGCAGGCGGACAAGCTCGGCGCCGAATATCTCACGCGCCTCAACTATGACCCGCACAACATGGTCGATGTGATCAAAGTGCTCGAAAGTCAGGAGCGCTTTGCCGCCGACCAGGCCAAGGCCGAAGGGCGCACGCCGAAGGCGGGCGGATCCGATTGGCTTGCGTCGCACCCGAGCAACGAGCAGCGCCTGAGCGAGATCACGCAGATTGCAAATCAGTACAAGGCCCCGGCCAGCTATGTGGACGAAGGCCGCGACCGTTACCTGCAGGTGATGGACGGCGTGGCGTTCGGCGAGAGCGCCGAGCAGGGCGTGACGCGTGGCCGCAACTTCTACCATGAGCCGCTGGGCATCGCCCTGACCGCTCCAGCAGGCTGGAAAATCCAGAACTCCGCCAATGCCCTGGCGATGGTGAACGGCGAAGGCAATGCCGCGGTCATCGTCAAGTCAGTGCCACCCAAGGCCGGCAGTACCCACGAGGAGATCATCCGCAATGCCGTCAAGCCGGTGTCGGGCAAGTTGGAAAAACGCAGCTTCAACGGCCTGCCGGCCACGCATTTCTCCGGCACGGTGCAAAATCAGAACGGCCAGTCGCAGGCGGTCGAGCTGACGCTGGTCACCGGCCCGTCGAACACGAACTACGCCTTCATCTATGGGGCCAAGGATCAGCAATCGCTGCAGCGGGCGTATCCGCAGATCCAGCAGGCCGAGTCTTCATTCCGCGCCATGACTGCCGCGGACCACGATGCCGCGCGAACCTGGAAGCTCAAGACCGTACCTCTGCCCAGCGGCGGCTTTGCGGAACTGGCCAGGCAATCGCCTTTGACCACCAACGCGGAGCAACAGCTACGCCTGCTGAATGGCGTGTACGGTGGGGGCGAAGTAAAGCCGGGACAGATGGTGAAGGTGGTGGCGTAAATGGGAAGAGCGGCAAGACGGTGTGAATGTCGTGAATATCGTGCGCCGCGAGCGGCACACACCCCTCCGGGTGCATATGAGTGTTCCCTTGATGTCGTGAATGTCGTGAATTCGTGACTGCGTGACTATCGTAAGATTTGGCCGCCGACAAGCGCTGGCGCGTTGGAGAATGAATTTGTATAGTTATTCCCATGCGTGCATCCAGAGTCACAAATTCGCATGGGATTCGCGAGATCTGCAAAGGCGCCACGCTGGCTGGAGCAATCATCGCGACTGCCCTGTTGCTGGCGCCGCCGGCCTTCGCAGCCGACACGGGGTATGCCGTAACGGTATATGGCGGTTTCCGAGGCGGGGGCAGTTTCACCGACGCCAATACGGGGCAGGGCCTGAAGCTTGAATCCAACGGCGCCGTATCGCTTGCGGTAGATCTGCCTTGCGACGCCGCCCGGCAGTACCAGATTTTCGTGAGCCAGCAACGGACCAACTTGTTGCTGGGCACCGCCGCCTCGGCCGGCAGCACTCGCCTGGCAATGGACATCTACTATCTGCATTTTGGTGGCACTTTCTTCTGGGATGGTCAGGTGGGCAAGGGAGCGTATATGGTGGGTGGCCTGGGTGCGACGCTGTTTAATCCGGAGCAGGGCTACAAGAGCGAACTGTATCCGTCGATCAATGTCGGCTTCGGCTACCAGTGGTTGCTTGGCAACACGTTCGCGGTGCGGGCGGAAGCGCGCGGGTACGGTACGCTCGTCAACAGCAGTGGCGGGGTCTTCTGCTCGGGTGGGTGCGTCGTTTCGATCAAGGGCGATTCGATCGGGCAGGGGGAGTTGATGGTGGGAGTGGTGGGGAGGTTTTGAGAGGGGCCGTGACTGTCGTAAATATCGTGAATGACGTGAATGACGTGAATGTCGTGCGCCCTCCGGGCATCAGTGCGACGTCTGCGCCGTAGCCTGAATGTCGTGATTCGTGACTATCGTGACTGTCGTGACTATCATTACTGTCGTGATTCGTAACTGCCGTGATGTCGTAAGGTCCGTGGGATATCGTAGATTAGTGAATTCGTGATTATCGTGACTATCGTAAGGCGGGTATTGGGTTCCGTGGCGGTGTCGTGAGCGACTTGCCGCCGTTGCCTGCAACACCGCTCGGCCGTTATCGCCATTACAAGGGCGGGGAGTACGAGGTCGTCGGCGTGGCCCGTCACAGCGAAACGCTTGAGCCGCTGGTGGTCTATCGCCCGCTGTACGGACAATCCGGTTTGTGGGTGCGCCCGCACGCCATGTTCTTCGAGCAGGTGGAGATCGACGGTCGGCGTCAGCCGAGGTTTGCTTTTGTGAATAAATAGGGAACACTGATTACTTCTTACCACGCGCCGCAAGCGGCACACACCCCTGCGGGTGCATATGAGTGTTCCATTGATGGCCGGAGGCGCAATCACTTCTCCCTCCCTTTCAAGGGGAGGGCAGGGGCGGGGATGGGTCAGCGCGTGGGGTGGCGAATGGGCGAGTTGGGTGGGTGCGACATGTACCCATCCCCATCCCGGCCTTCCCCTTGAAGGGGAAGGAGGGTTGGTTCGGTGGAGAGGAATGTTCTCCGGGCATCGGTGCGACGACTTTGCCGAAGACTGATGTCGTGAACTTCGTGCTGACCGCAAGGTATTAATAAGCCTGATGTGTTGAATATATGAACTTCGTAGCCGGAGGCGCATTCACTTCTCCCTCCCTTTCAAGGGGAGGGCAGGGGCGGGGGTGGGTCAGCGGGTGGGATGGCGGATGGGCGAGTCGGGTGGGTGCGGCATGTACCCATCCCCATCCCGGCCTTCCCCTTGAAGGGGAAGGAGGGTTGGTTCGGTGGAGAGGAATGTTCTCCGGGCATCGGTGCAATGGCTCTGTTTGATGTCGTGACTGACCGCAATTTATTAATAAACCTGATGTGTTGAATATATGAACTTCGTAATCGTCGGTGCCGGCGCGCTCGGGTCCATCTATGCGGCTTACCTTGCGCGCGCGGGGCATGAGATTTCATTGATCGCGCGTGGAGCGCGTGCCGAGGCACTCGCCAGGCACGGCATCGTCATCGTTGGAGAAGAATCTTTTACGGCCCGCTGCAACATCGTGACGCGACCGGAAACGTTACAAAAAGCCGATATCGTCATCGTGGCCATCAAAACCTACGACACTGCACCGGCGCTTGCGTCGCTCCGCGGGCTCAAAGTCAAAAGCGCTTTATCCGTGCAGAACGGCGTCCTCAAGAACCAGCAGCTCGGCGATGTCTTCGGGCGGCAGTCAGTGGTGGGGGCGATCAGTATGATCGGCGGCGACGTCCTGCCTGTCGATGGTGACCTTCCCGGTGCCGTTCGCTACAGCATGGCCGGGCCGACAGTCATGGGTGAGCCTGCGGGCGGCGACGCTTCTCGTGTGGCAGAGTTGGTGGACACGTTCGAACGATCGGGTCTCAAGGCGCGCGCGTCGGAAGACATTGTGTCGGTCGAATGGTCGAAGTTCGTCGGTTGGTCCGGCTTCAGCACTCTGGCGGTAATGACACGCCAGCCGACCTGGCGCTTCATGCTCGATGCCGATACTGCATTGATCGCCGCCCGCGTCATGCGCGAGACGGCCGCAGTCGCGATCCGACATGGCGTGAAGTTGCAGGACAGCGGGTTCACCAGCGAGGCATTCATCAACGCCAGTGAGGCCGAAGCCATCAAAGCCGTACAGGCCCACGGTGAAAAGATGCGGACCAGCGCGCCGGGTTTTCGCCAGTCGATCCTGCAGGACGCAGATCGCAACCGGCGCCTCGAAGTCAACGAGACCCTGGACTACACGCTGGCGCTGGCGAAGGACCTGGGCGTCGCGGTGCCCACGCTTGATCTGTGCTGTCGGGTTTTGCGAGTGGTTTCGCGCGCTGCGGTAGGTCTCAGTGCATAAATCTTTCTACATAACTGCGCATCACGAAGACACGAAGAGCACGAAGAAACACGAAGAAGGGCGGGGAAGTACGAGGGTTTGAGCCAGCAACTCTCGGATGGGTGGCTGTGCGGACACAAAGAAGCACAAGTGGGGTGGTGTCCGAGTTACCTGTTTTGACGGGGACAGCGAACATTGGTCGAACACAACAACGCAGCCTCATCTATATAAAACAGCGCCTTTTCCCTTCTTCGTGTTTCTTCGTGTCCTTCGTGACTTCGTGGTGAGATTTTCAGTAACGCAATAATCTCATTCAATGCAAATTGAACAAGTCCGCCAGCGCTTGCGAGCCGCTGGCGCCAAACCTTCCCACGAGCAAGCGCTAGTCCGCGCCTGGACGCAGGCCACACCGCTGGACGGCGGCAAGCAACGTCCCGAAAACTTCTTTCCGTTGTCGCTGCGGTCGGCGCTGCCCGCGATTGAAGCGGAACTGGCGGCGATTGGTCGCTTGCGTGCCGAGCATGCCGGTGGAGAGGGAGCAGGGCGGCTGCTGGTCGCATTGGCGGACGGGCAGACCGTCGAGAGTGTGCTGCTGCCGCGCGACGCGGTTTGCGTTTCTACCCAGGTCGGCTGCGCGGTGGGGTGCGTGTTCTGCATGACCGGGCGTGAAGGATTGAAGCGTCAGCTCGGAAGCGCGGAGATCGTGGCGCAGGTGGTGCTCGCGCGGCGCCTGCGCCAGGTCAGGAAAGTCCAGTTCATGGGCATGGGCGAGCCCGCGCACAACCTGGACAACGTCATCGACGCGATCGAACTGCTGGGCACAGAGGGCGCGATCGGGCACAAGAACCTGGTCTTCTCGACGGTGGGCGATCGGCGGGTGTTTGAACGCTTGCAGCAAAGCAGAGTGAAGCCCGCCCTCGCGCTGTCGTTGCATTCCACTGATGCGGCATTGCGAGCGCAATTGCTGCCGCGTGCACCGCGCATCGACCCTGCTGAACTGGTGGAACTCGGCGAGCGCTATGCCCGCGCGACGAACTACCCAATCCAGTACCAGTGGACGCTGCTCGAAGGCGTCAACGACGGGGACGATGAACTGAACCGCATTGCCGGGCTGCTCGCCGGCAAATACGCGGTGATGAACTTCATTCCCTGGAACACGGTGGCCGGGGTCCATTTCCGGCGCCCGTCACTGGAGCGCTGCAAGACCATGGCTCGCGTGCTGCGCGAGCGCGGTATTCTCGCCACCTTGCGCGACTCCGCTGCTCAGGATGTCGAGGGCGGGTGTGGGCAGCTTCGTGCCCGGGTGCTTGAAGAAGTCGGCTAAGCCCGCATGGGCGTAACGTGCCTTACCGGTACTTCTGCGCGCACTTGATGACGGCTTCGTTCTTGTCCTTGTCCAGGCACTTGCGGGCATCGCTGTGGTGATCCTTCGCAGGCCGGGTGTTGCGGACCGAATCCGCAATGTCGCGCTTGCTGTTTTTCGCCATGCCGTCTTCCGAGAACTTGGAATTTTCCGCGATTGCCGGCATGCTGAAAATCGCGCCCGACAGACAGGCGACGGTTCCCGCTGCGGCCAGGATGAATTTGATTTGCATGAGCGTGCCTCCTGTGGAAATGCACGCCTCGATGATCCGACCGGGCCGGGCGTTCGTCAAGCGATTAAGAACCCGAGCCTGTCGAGGATTGTTTGCGACGGACCTGGAACCGGTTCGTGGAAGACCCTCGTGTAGTATCTCACCTGCTTGCTGGCAGACTCGCCCGGCAAGCAACCGTCCCGAACGAAAACCCGATCACCACCGCATCAGGGGATGCCGATGAAACCGATCAAACCCAGGAAATACGAGGAAGCCCTCGAAGGGCTGCACGCCGAGCTGATCGAGTTGCAGCACTGGATCATTGCCAACAACCAGCGCGTGGCCGTGGTTTTCGAGGGGCGCGATGCCGCCGGCAAGGGCGGTGTGATCAAGGCCATCGAGGCGCCGCTGAACGATCGCTACGTCCGGACCGTGGCGCTGCCGAAACCCGATGAAAACGAGCGCAGCCAGTGGTACTTCGAGCGCTACGCGAGCCATTTGCCCGGTGCCGGCGAACTGGTCCTGTTCGATCGTAGCTGGTACAACCGCGCCGGTGTCGAGCCGGTCATGGGTTTCTGCACCCCGGCCCAACACAAGCAGTTCCTGAAGGACTGCCCGGTGTTCGAACGGTTGATCACCAATGACGGCCTGATCCTGCTCAAGTACTGGCTCTGCGTCGACCAGAAAGAGCAGGAAGAACGCTTCGCCGAGCGGGCGAATGATCCCGCCAAGCAATGGAAGCTGTCACCCATCGACCTCAAGGTGCGCGAGCAGTACACCGCATATGGCAAGCAGCGTTACATCATGCTGCGCGCGACCCACGCCGACTATGCGCCGTGGCATGTGGTTAATTTCAATGACCAGAAACGCGGCC
>JANXVW010000266.1 GCA_025351455.1 Betaproteobacteria bacterium
GTTCGATTCGAACGACAGTACCTTCCCTCACCCGTCGCTTTCGCGCCGACCTCTGACAGGGTACTCCGGGCTTCGCCAGGGTATCCCGGAGGGAGAGGTCAGAAAAAGCGACCCGTCGCCTGAAGGCGAGGGGTTTACAGATCCCCGAGCGGGGACTCTAAAATAAAAGGCGACCAATGGTCGCCTTTTTATCTGCATTAAAACTCCCTCTCCCCTGGCGGGAGAGGGCCGGGGAGAGGGGGCATACTCAGCGCCTCGGCCATGACGTGGAAAATGACGTTCTGCTCGAGCACGCCGCGCACCAGATGGGCCTGCGGGCCGCGCGCGTAGATCGCCACGTCTTCGCCGCCATGCGTTTCGCTTTCCATCGGCATGGTGGATTCCTGCATGTAGTCCGGCGCGGTCGTGTCCACGCCGGTCAGGTCCGGCCTGCCTTCCGTTATGCCTTTGAAGCCGGGGCCGTGGTGGGGAAACTTCTTCGCCCCTTGCGGCTGGGTAACGGACTGACCCGCGTAACCGGGACCGTTCACGTAGCCCAGTGTCGTGTACGGCTGACCAAGCGCGTCCTGCGCGTACTCCTTGGTGGGATGGCCGGGCTCGACCACCTTCCCCAGAATCGGGTTGCCGCGCCGGGGATAGCCGGCAATGGTGAAAGTGTGGCTGTGATCGGCCGTGACGATGATGAGCGTGTCATGCGGATCGGTGCGTTCCACGGCGAGTTTTACCGCACGCGCGAATTCGATGGTGTCGGTCAGGGCACGGAAGGCGTTGCCGGCATGGTGCGCGTGGTCGATGCGCCCGCCTTCCACCATCAGGAAATAGCCTTTCTGGTGCTGCGACAGGATATCCAGCGCCTTGCCCGTCATTTCCGTGAGCGAGGGTTCACCGGCGGCGTCCTTGGCGCGATCATGCTCGTATTGCATGTGCGAAGGCTGGAACAGGCCAAGCAGATGCCTGACTTGCTTGATATCGACCGCATCGAGCTGCGCCTTGTTCCAGACGTAGGCTGATTTCGGATAACGGGTCAGCCACTCCTTCGTCAGGTCGCGTCCATCGTGGCGTTCGCCGGTCTTGTCCGGGTACTCCGGATCGTGCACCGCTCGCGGCAGGAACTTCGCACGCCCTCCTCCGAGCGCCACCTCGAGGCCGTCGCCGTGCGCGAACTCGATCAGTTGCCTGGCGATGTCCGGAAAGCCCGCCTCGTTGGCCGCATCGGGCTGGTCGCTGTCGCTTTCCCAGTCGCGATCGGGCGAGTGCGCATAGCACGCTGCGGGCGTAGCATGCGTAATCCGCGTGGTGGTGACGACACCGGTCGCCATGCCCCTGTCCTCAGCACGCTCCAGGATAGTCTTCATGACATTGGCAGCGACCGCACGGAAATCCCCACGCGCCACACGCTCATTCACCGAGATCAGGCCGTCGTTGGTTTTGATACCGGTCACAATCGCACTCATGGTTGGCGCAGAATCCGAGGTCTGCTGGTTGGCGCTGTAGGTTTTGGAGAGCGCCACGTAAGGAAATTTTTCGAACGAAAGCTGATTTTCCTCGCCGAGCATGCCGTGCTGCTGGCCTTCGAGAATGCGCGCCGCGGTCACCGTGGAGACGCCCATGCCGTCGCCAAGAAAAAGGATGACATTTCTGGCGTGACCCAAGACGGGTTTTTCCTGCTTGGCTTTTTCCACCGCGGCCCGGCCGTTGCGGAACCATTCTTCCGGCGATTGCGCGCCCGATCCGCCGGCCTGCAGGGCCAGCGCGGCGGCAATTGATGCAACGAAACGCATTTTTTTTGTCATGCAAGCGGTCCCAGCGCGGCTGCATAGCGCTGCGCACAGCGCATTCCAAAGGCATTCGGTGCAAGCACCGGCGCGCGGTCGAATACTTCGCCGAGGCCCAGGCGCATCGCGGCGATGCGCTTGCCGTAAGTATGCAGCGTGTCGAGCGACTGCATGACGAACACGATCGCCGGCAGCACCTCGCGATACAGCGCCTCGGCGTGCGTTTCGGCCCCTTCGCGCAAAAGATCGAATATGCGTGCCTGGCGGTCGAAGGTATCCGAGGCCGGAATCATGCCCGCGCAACCCGCGCGCAGATTGTCGATGAGTTCCAGCCCGCCGCGGCCGTTGAAAACCGTAACGCTGCCCCTGGTCGCTTCGATGACCTGGCGGATGGTGAGCGCAGGACCTTCGCCTTTGAGGATGCGGAAATTCGGATGGTTTTGCGCCAGCGTCTTCACGCCGGCCGGCGTCAACCCGACGCCGAGATATTCCGGCGCATTCTGGACGGCCACCGGGAGATCGACGCGATCGGCGACCGCGCCGAAAAAGCGGATGAAAAATTCCTCGGGCACGCCGCGATCAGGCGGCGGCTGCAGGATCACCCAGGATGCGCCGCGCGAACGGGCAAATTTTGCGAACTCGACCTGCGCGTCGACTGTGGGCGCATTTACCGTTACGGCGAGCGGCAGCCGCCCGCCGAGCTCCTCCGCCACCCAGTCCACAAGCTGACGCCGTTCGGCGTCGGCCAGCTTATTGACCTCGGTACCCAGTCCCAGAACGGCCATGCCGTGCGCACCATTGGCAACGAAGGCCTGCACCTGGCGGCGGGTGCCCGTCCTGTCCAGCCCGCCGCTGGCGTTGAAAAAGGCATACAGCATCGGGTAGATTCCGTGCGGCATGGTGTCATCGTTCATTGCAATTCCTCCCGGGCGGCATGCTATACGCTCGCTGGCTGCGCCTCAATTTGCGTGTCTGCCGTGAGAATCGGTGTACCATTTTTCTACTGCCGACGACCGCGGGTCGCCGGCGCAAGCGCAATACGCCGGAGAATACAGGGATAAGCGCCGGGCAGGTCCCGGCGCATGATGGAAACATCAAGAATAAAACGGGTTGGAGGCCCCAATGGAACTGACGGAGGAGGAAATCGAGCAGGTTCGCAGCAGGCTCGAGGTCCTGAAAATTGAGCATCGCGACCTCGACGACGTGATCGAACGCCTTTCGCATGTCCAGAAACTCGACGAACTGCAGATGCAACGCCTGAAGAAGCGCAAGTTGCTGTTGAAGGACCAGATATCCGCGCTCGAGCGCCAACTGGTACCCGACATCATGGCCTGAGCGGACAAGTGGAATTTCCCGGTCTCGCGTTGAACTGCGGGTGGCATCCTGCGGTCTGACAGGCACAAAAAAACCGGCAACGACCCTATCCGATGCCCCTCCGTATTAACGCCATCGCTGCGATCCTGCTGTGCCTCGTGCTGGTGAGCGGTTGTGCCGGCCTGCAACACCGGCCACCGCCATCCATCGATCAGATCGTGGAAATGGCCAAGGCAGGCAGACCAGCGGAGGAAATCATCCGCGAATTGCAGGAAACCCGCGCCGTCTACCCCCTGACCGCTTCCCAGATCGTGAGGCTGCACGAGCAGGGCGTGCCCGATGCGGTGCTCGACTACATGCAGAACGCCTACGCCGACAGCCTCCGTTGGGAGGCGAGAGCGCAATACCAAGGTGCGTATTGGTGGCACGACTGTCTCTACTGTTACCACCGCCCTGTCATCGTCATGCCACGCTGATCGTTAAGTGCAAATCGGGTGCATCGGGCAGATGCGCCCTCATTACGGAGCCAACCATGTCAGCCCGCCAAAAGTTCATCACCCGCTCTTACCGATTCTCCATTGCCGCCTGCGCACTGCTCTTCGGCGCCTGTTCGGTGATGACACCGCGACCAGCCACGCCGATTTCAGAAATCGTAACTCTGAGCAAAGGCGGTCAACCGGACCGGGTCATCGACCGCATCGCCACTGCAAAAACCACCTATGCACTGCGCGGCTCGGATTTCGGCAAGCTCGCCGAGGCGGGTGTGCCGCCGAAGGTGCTGGATGCCTTGCAGCAATACTTTGTCAACGACGTGGACCTGCTCACCCGCTATTGGGTATTGGGAGAATCGTTGGGCGGGTGTGTATCCTGCTACCCGCAACCGCTGGACCTGACGAACCTCGCCAACGGCGGCAATGGCATGGCGGATGCGAGTAACGTCGGGCGCTATTCCACATTCTCAAAACCCATGGGGCTGCCCGATTGGGTCACCGCGATTCCGGGAGGCGCCACCGCCCCCGGGTTGACCATTGGCGAGATTGCGCAGTTGGTCAAAGACGGCACCCCCGCGGCGGATCTTGCTGCGCGCATACGCACCTCACGCCTGTACGACATTGTCGGCAATGGCGGCCTCACCAAGGTCAGCACGCATTACGTTGCCGGTCTGAGCGGCTCTGAGCTCGCGCAATTGAGCAAAGATGGCGCAAGTGACGAAGTCGTGGATGCCTTGCAGCAGAAATATCTGGCCGAGTACATCGAATTTTCCCGCATTCGCTACCAGAGTTGGGGCAAGGGTCCGGGCTCGATGAATTGATGTCAGCCTCCGCGCCGCCATCGCGGGCAGTTACTTTTTTGCGTCGTCGAATGAATCCGTGACTGCGCCCTTTGTTGCAGTGGATACCAGATAAGCGTATTTCGCCAGCAATCCGCGCGTAAAGCGCGGCTTGGTCTGCTTCCAGGCCGCGCGGCGCTTTGCCAGCTCGTCGTCGGGTACGTTCAACTGAATGAGTTGCTTGTGCGCATCGATGGTAATCGAGTCGCCCTCGTTCACCAGCGCGATGGTCCCGCCGACATAGGCCTCCGGCGCAACGTGGCCGACGACCATGCCCCAGGTCGCACCCGAGAAGCGCCCATCGGTGATCAGTCCGACAGAGTCTCCCAATCCCTGGCCGGTCAGCGCGGAAGTCGGCGCGAGCATCTCCTGCATGCCGGGCCCGCCCTTCGGCCCCTCGTAGCGGATCACCACGACATCGCCGGGCTTGATCTTGCGATCCATGATCGCCACCATCACTTCCCGTTCGGAATCGTAAACCCGCGCCGGACCGGTGATCGACGGATTCTTAAGCCCCGTGATCTTGGCGACGCAGCCTTCGGTTGCAAGGTTGCCCTTCAGGATCGCCAGGTGTCCCTGCTTGTACAACGGGTTGTTGAATGGGCGGATGACATCCTGGTCCTTGCGCGGCTCCGCCGGGATGTTCGCCAGTTCCTCGGCGATGGTGCGGCCGGTGATGGTCATGCAGTCGCCGTGCAGCAATCCGTTGGCAAGCAGCATCTTCAACACTTGCGGGGCGCCGCCCGCCTTGTGCAAATCGGTGGCGACATATTTACCCGAGGGTTTGAGGTCGCACAGCACCGGCACCTTGCGGCGAACGCGCTCGAAGTCGTCGATGGTCCATTCGACTTCGGCCGCCGATGCGATGGCGAGATAATGCAGCACCGCGTTGGTCGAGCCGCCGGTGGCCATGACCAGGCTCACCACATTCTCGATCGACTTGCGCGTGATGATGTCGCGCGGACGGATGTTCTTCCTGATCGCATTGACCAGCGCCTTGGCCGATTCCCCGGCGGAATCGACTTTCTCCGCGTCCGGCGCGGCCATCGTCGACGAATGCATCAGGCTCATGCCCAGTGCTTCGAACGAGGTGGACATGGTGTTGGCGGTAAACATGCCGCCGCAGGCGCCTACGGTCGGACACGCGTTCTTTTCGATGCCATCGTAGTCTTCCTTGCTCATCTTGCCGGCGCTGAATGCCCCGACCGCCTCGAAAGCACTGGCAATGGTCAGGTCCTGGCCCTTCCAGTGGCCGGGCTTGATGCTCCCCGCGTAGACATAGATCGCGGGCACGTTCATGCGCGCGATGGCCATCATGCCGCCCGGCATGTTCTTGTCGCAGCCGCCGACGACCAGCGCGCCGTCCATCATCTGGCCATTGACGGAGGTTTCGATGGCATCGGCGATCACTTCGCGTGAAACCAGCGAATACTTCATGCCGTCGGTGCCCATGCCGATGCCGTCCGTAACGGTCGGCGTGCCGAATACCTGCGGCATCGCTCCAGCCTTGCGCAAAGCATCCATGGCGCGATCGACCAGCGGCTGGATGCCTGCATTGCAGGGGTTCATGTTGGAGTGGCCGTTGGCCACGCCGACGATGGGCTTTTCGAAGTCACCGTCCTTGAAATCGACGGCGCGCAGCATCGCGCGGTTGGGCGAGCGGGCGATGCCCGCGGTGATCATTTTGCTGCGCCAGTTTTCTGCCATGTTTTTCTCCTCGATAATGGTGGCCGCAGTGTCCTGCTCGCAATGCAGCCCTTCCCCAGTGGAGCGGAGTTTGGCTTCGCCACGGCGCGGCGTCTAATATATTATTTATGTGTTTTTGATACTTTTACCGAATCGGATGGAACTTCGCCACCTGCGTTATTTTGTCACCGTCGCCGAAGAACTGCATTTCGGGCGCGCGGCGAAAAAACTGCACATTTCCCAGCCCCCGCTGTCGATGCAGATCCGCACGCTGGAAGCCGAACTCGGCGTGACGCTTTTGAACCGCACGCAGCGCAGTGTCGCGCTCACCCAGTCCGGCAATGCGCTGCTCGGCGAAGCGCGGCACATACTGGCCCGCGTGGATCAGGCGGTGCTAATGACCAGGCGGGCAAGCCGCGGTGAGATCGGCGAACTCGCCATCGGGTTCATCAGCGTGGCAGACTATAACGTGCTTCCCGTCGTATTGCGCGAGTTCCGCCGAGCCTTCCCACTCGTCAACCTGACCTTGCGCGAATCGACCACCGACGCGCAGATTCGCGATCTGCTGGCGGGCCGCATCGACGTGGGCTTCGTCCTGCCGCCGATCAATGAACCTTCGCTCGAATCGCTGCCGATCCTGCGCGAACCGCTGATCGCCGCCCTGCCCGACAAGTATCCGCTGGCGCGCAAGGCCGGCAAGCTGGCACTGGAAAAACTCAAGGACGCACCCTTCATCCTGTTTCCGCGCCCTTATGCCCCGGGCCTGTACGACGACGTGGTCAGTTGCTGCAAGGCGGCGGGTTTCAGCCCGCGGGTGGAACAGGAAGCCATCCAGATGCAGACCATCGTCAGCCTGGTATCAGCCGAACTCGGCGTGGCACTGATTCCCGCCTCCCTGACCAACCTGAGGCGAACAGGGGTGACTTACAAGGAATTGAAGGCGGGCAGCCCGCTCACGGAAGTGCACCTGGCCTGGCGGCGCGGCGACGACTTGCCGGCGCTGCGGGTCTTCGTCTATGTCGCCTCGCGCACAGCCAGAATGCCGCGAAAAACGCGGTTACCCGCATGAATGCGGCCATCGTTGACGGGCATTCGGCGTTTTTGCCCGACGAGGAAGCGACGCTGGCGTATGGCAATCGGCTGGCGCAGTTGCTCGAGCCGGGGTTGTTCGTCGCGCTGTCCGGAAACCTTGGCAGCGGCAAAACGACCCTGACGCGAGGCATCCTGCGCGGCCTCGGCTACCCGGGAAAGGTCAAAAGTCCGACCTATACACTGGTTGAACTTTACAATCTTTCTAAGTTAGACTTATATCACTTTGATTTTTATCGCTTCAACGATCCACGAGAATGGCAGGATGCGGGGTTTCGGGATTACTTCGACCCCCGCAACATCTGTCTGGTGGAATGGCCTGAACGGGCGCGCGATCTGCTGCCCGTACCCGACCTGAAAATAGCGTTGAGCATGGAAGGCGACGGTCGGCGCATCCGCATCGCCGCGGAAACGGAGCACGGAAAACGTTGTTTGGATCGCTTGCAAGATTGATGTTTCGATTTGACCACCCCGCGCGTTTCGCTGGGGCAGGGAAGCTGTCGCATTGTGCCGTAATCGCTGCGTGCCTCGCGCTCATATTGCCGGCCTCCGCATTCGCCGCCACCCGGATCGCTTCTGCCCGGGTCTGGCCCGCGCAGGAATACACCCGCCTCACCCTCGAATCGGTCTCCCCGATTGCCTACAATGTGTTCACTGTCGGCATGCCCGCGCGGCTTGTCCTTGACCTCGAGGAGGTGGAATTCAATGCCGTGCTCGAGCAACTCCCCGCGAGAATCTCACCTGCCGATCCTTATGTGCGCGGTGTGCGCATCGGCCGTTACAAGCCCGGTGTCGTGCGGCTGGTTCTGGACCTGAAGAAACAAGCCAAGCCTCAGGTATTCGTGCTCAAGCCGGTTGGCGAATACGGTCATCGGCTTGTCCTCGACGTCTACCCCGCAGAGCCGGTTGATCCCCTGCTCGCATTGCTGGAGCCGAAAGAACCCGCGCCAAAACTCGCCACAACCGAGAAACCGGCAACAGCGGCGACCGATTTCACCGCCGACGCACCCGTCGCCGATCCGAAGAAACCGCCCCCCGCAGCCAACGTGGCCAGGCTGATCACCGTTGCGATCGACGCCGGGCACGGCGGCGAAGATCCCGGCGCCAAGGGACGCGGCGGCACTTTCGAAAAACACGTCACGCTCGCGATCGCCAAGCGGCTGAAGACGCTGGTGGATGCCGAGCCGAACATGAGGGGCGTGCTCATTCGCAACGGCGACTATTTCGTCAAGCTTGGCGACAGGGTCGTCAAGGCGCAAAAGGTCAGTGCCGATCTCTTCGTATCGATCCATGCCGATGCCTTCGTCCGGTCCCACGCGCGCGGATCGTCGGTCTTTGCGCTGTCGGAGCGCGGCGCAACGTCAGCCGCCGCGCGGATTCTCGCGGAAAAGGAAAATCAGGCGGACCAGATAGGTGGGGTCAACCTGGACATCTACGAACCCATTCTGCAGCAAGTACTGGTGGACTTGTCGCAGACCGCGACCATCAACGACAGCCTGAAACTCGCCAAAGCCGTGCTCGGCGAGATCGGCGGTGTCAATGCCTTGCACAAGTCGCATGTCGAGCAAGCCGGATTCGCCGTACTCAAGGCGCCCGACATCCCATCCATCCTGGTCGAGACCGCATTCCTCACCAATCCCGAGGAAGAGAAAAAGCTCAAGGACGACAAATACCAGGAAAAGATGGCGCAGGCGATCATGGTAGGCATCAGGAAATACTTCTCGGCGAATCCGCCTTTAGCACGTTCCAAACTCGCACAAAACGACTCGCCACGCGTGCGGTGATTGGTGATTAGTAAATGGCCCGACGCTTTCAGTCGGCGATCACCGACCAGACTGCCTATCATGAGTCCCCAATCACCAGTCACCAATCCCCAATCACCGACTTGAAGATCACCGGCATCCTGCTCGCCGCCGGCAGCGGCAGCCGCTTCGGCGGCGGCAAGCTGCTCCATCCGATGTCCGATGGCACGCCGATCGGCGTCGCTTCGCTACGCAATCTGAAAAAAGCATTGCCCGACGTGATCGCGGTGGTCCGCAGTGGCGACAACCAGTTGCGCGATTTACTTGAGCATGAAGGCGTCGCGGTGCACGTTTGCGAAGATGCAAACCTGGGCATGGCTCGCAGCTTCACCTGCGGGATCGAGGCAAGCCGGGATGCGGAAGGCTGGGTCATTGCGCTGGGAGACATGCCTTTCCTGCAGCCGCAGACCATCGCGACCGTCGCCGCGAAAGTCGCGCAAACAGGTCGCATAGCCATTGCGGCTTACCGCGGCGAGCGCGGCCACCCGGTCGGGTTCGGCCGCCGTTATCGGGACGAACTGCTGAAACTTCAGGGCGACGAGGGGGCACGCCCGGTTATCGGCCGCCACCCCCGGGACCTGGACGTTATCGAATGCGACGATCGCGGCATTCTGCGCGACATCGACACGCCGGCCGATCTCGGAATGCCGGCCGGATGAGCCTAGTTCGGCCGCAAGGCGATGGCCTTGAGGTCGCCATCCACGACGTAGTTGCCCTTGATCTGCGCCGCCTGCGAGCGTAGTTCGACCGAAATCCGCCCGCTGACATCCTTGTTCGGCGAAACATCGAACGCCCCGGCGGCCGACAGCAATCCCGAAGACAGCTTCATGTTGCGGTACTGATAGCGGCCGTTGTTCAATGCCACGGTTCCGCTGATTTCCTCGAAACGCGTCGCTCCACCCTGCGTTACGCCGCGTCCGCCGGATTGCAGCGCGCGCACCAGATCCACGCCGTCCAGGTCGCCTTTCTTGATGTCGAAGCTTCCATCGATCTTCGGCGAATCAAACAGCGTTGTCAGGCCCTGCGACGACATGGAGTAGCGCAGCTTCGCTTCGAGCTGCCCCGTCGATTTGGCGTCGCGGGTAAATACTTCCATGAGTCCTTGGATGCCGATGCGCTGGGTCTCGACTTCGCCGTCCAGCGACCAGGGTCCGCCCCACACGATGAGGGCGCTGCCTTTGGCGGCCCCGCCATACAGCAGCGATTCGAACTTCTCGACCCTGACCTGGTTATGCGTGGCCACTGCCTTGACCGTCAGATCCGTGAATTCGATCTTGGGTCCGATCGGGGGCACCCAACCCTTCGAGGCATTGAGCGCAATATCGACCTGGTTGTCGTGCGGCGTCAGTTCCACATTCAGTTTGCCGTCGGTGCTGACCAGGACCGCCCTCTCGATCGCGCCTTCGGGTGAAAGCTGCAGATTGGCGTCGAACGGCGGCAACTTTACCGTGTGGGATTCGACCTTGATCGACTTGATCACCATGCGCCCGATCTCCAGCCTCTTGTCGGCCACTGCGGCTTCCAGCCACCTGGGCAATCGCGGCAACACTTCCTCCGCGACTGTGACCGATTCCACCTCCATCTTGCGGATGATCTTGACGTCCCCGAATATCGATCCGAATTCCGGCGAGAGCGAGACCTTGTCGATCTTGACGTCCTGCGTCGTCCCGAGCCTGACGTTCTGCAGGATGATGCTGAATCCACCCAGGATCGATACATGCATCGAACCGATCGAGACCGGTTCCTTGATGTATTCGGAGGCCAGTTTTTCGATGGACGGCACGTAGGAATTCATTGGCACCAGCTGCACGCCGCCGATAACGACGGCAACGAGCGCCACCACCCCGATGATGACCGGCTTCAAGCGGTCCAGCGGCGTCTTTATTCCCTTGTTCTTCTTCAGTGAATCAACTTCGGCGCGCTTGCGGTCGCGCTCTTCCTGCTCCTTACGCCGCCTGGCAAGATCGTCCTCCCGGGAACGCCGCTCGTTCTCGACCTTCATCGCCTCCTGCCGCTGGCGCTCCTGTTCGCGCTTGACCTTCGCTTCTTCCTGCTCGCGGACGCGTGCTTCCTTTTCTTCCTGGCGCTTGCGCTCCCTCGCCTCGCGATCCTGGCGCTCGCGCTCCATGCGTTCGCGCCGCTCGAGGTCCTCGGCTTCGCGCCGCTCGGCTTCCGCCCGCGCCTGCTCCTCGCGCTCGGCGCGCTCCATTGCCATGCGCGCCTTCTCTTCCTGCTCTCGGTTGCGCTCTTCCTCTTCTTCGCGCCTGCGCAGTTCCTCCTGCTGTTTCTCGAACTCCGCGGCGACCGTCGTTTCCATGGCCCTCAGGCCCGACAGGTCGAACTCCGGCAGATCACTCCTGGCTGCAGCCTGTTTCGCGCGTTCATCTTCCTCGCGCTTGCGGCGCGACTCTTCTTCGCGGCGCCGGTCGGCTTCGTCGCGCTCGCGCCGTTCGTCGTCCTCGCGACGGTGGCGATCCGCCTCCGCGCGGGCGCGCTCTTCTTCCTCGTGGCGGTCGCGCTCCGCGATCTCGCGCTCATTGCGCTCGTTTTGCTCGCGCTGCCGGAGCTCGTCTTCTTCCGCGCGCCGCTTGCGGTCTTCCTCGTCTCGCAGGCGACTTTCCCCGGCTTCGCGTTCTGCGACCAGGTCTTCTCCGCGGGCGCGGGCGACCTCCCCGTCCTCGCGCTGCCGGCGTTCGTCTTCCTCGCGCCGGCGGCGGTCTTCCTCTTCCCTGCGCGCGCGTTTCTCTTCGTCCTCGCGCTTGCGGCGCTCTTCCTCTTCCTTGCGCTTGCGCTCCTCGTCCTCATGGCGCTTGCGTTCTTCTTCCGCGCGAATGCGCTCCTCCGCTTCCTTGCGCTTGCGTTGTTCCTCCGCCCGGATCCGCTCCTCTTCTTCTTCCTTGCGCTTGCGCTCCGCTTCGACGCGCGCGCGCGCATCCTCTTCCTCCTTGCGCTTGCGTTCTTCTTCTTCCCTGCGTTTGCGTTCTTCGTCTTCCTTGCGTTTGCGCTCCTCTTCTTCGCGCTTCTTGCGTTCTTCTTCCTCGCGGCGCTTGCGCTCCTCTTCTTCTTCCTTGCGCTTGCGTTCTTCTGCTTCTTTGCGTTTGCGCTCCTCTTCCTCGCGGCGCTTGCGTTCTTCCTCTTCCTTGCGCTTGCGTTCTTCTTCGTTGCGCTGCTCTTCTTCGCGCCGCTTGCGCTCTTCGTCTTCCCTGCGCTTGCGATCTTCCTCCTCGCGGCGGCGGCGATCGTCTTCCTCACGCTTCTTGCGCTCTTCTTCCTCGCGCTTCCCGCGTTCCTCGTCTTCACGGCGCTTGCGTGCTTCGTCCTCCGCGCGCTTGCGATCTTCCTCTTCCTTACGCTTGAGTTCCGCCTCTTCCTTGCGTTTGCGCTCTTCTTCCTCCTTGACCTTGCGCTCCGCATCATCGCGGCCGCGGCGTTCGACCTCCTCCTTGACTTTCTGCTGCTGCTCTTCGAGCTTCTTGCGCTCGGCCTGCTCAAAGGCCCTGCGTTCGGCTTCGAGTATCTTGGACAGGTCGCGCTGCGTCTGCGACATCGCGTCAGCTTCGAGTTTGGCTTTGCGCTCCGATTCGTTGCGCAGCTTCAGGCCCGCAGCCTCCTTCGCCTTGCGCTCGGCCTCGACCTTGGCCAGGCGCGCGCCTTCTTCCCTGGCCTGCTTCGCGGCTTGCTCCTTCTTCAGCCGTTCTTCTTCCTCGCGCTTGCGCTTGGTTTCTGCCTCCGCCTTTGCGCGATCCGCGGTCTCGCGCTGCCGCCATTCGGTTTGCGCGTTCTGGTAGACGTTCTTGCCCGGCGAGAGCGAAGACGTGAAGTCGAGGTCATCGACATAAGATCCACCACTGGCCGCGGTACCGGTCGACGTGTTGGTGAATTCCTTGATGTAGCCGCCGGTCGTCAGGTCACCCAGGGCCTTGTTCATGTCAGCATCGCTGAGCTTGGACCTGGACATCAGGTCGGCGACAGTCGACTTTCCGTCGATCAGTGTCAGAACCTTGACAAGATCCTTGGGGAGCTTGCCGGCTTTGTTCTTGATTTCCAGAACACCTTTGCCGGTCTTGGAGTAGATCGTCTTATTGTCCATCTCGCTCTTTCTGAAGTCCCCGGAAACGAGGCAATGCGGCAACGAACCACCGCACGACCAACCCGCCATGCCATCCGCGCATGCGGGAAAATAAGGAAACGAATAAGGCCTCTCGCTGGAGAAGCCTTGATATACATCCAATTATTAGGCCTGGCGCGGCGCACGTCTAGACCCGCAACGGGATAAATCGGAATTACCCCGGACAGAGCGGCTTGCCGTTCTGAATGCCGCCGCCACCGGCTATAATCCAGGCCGACCTCCGGTTTTTTTCCTCGATGCCCGCCATTCGCCTGCTGCCCGACCTCCTGATCAGCCAGATCGCCGCCGGCGAAGTGGTCGACAGGCCCGCCTCCGCGCTTAAGGAATTGCTGGAAAACAGCCTCGACGCCGGCGCATCCGAGATCGCCACGCAACTGGCCGAGGGGGGCATCAGGCAAATCCGTGTCGCCGACAATGGCGGCGGCATAGCCAGGGAAGAGCTGGCATTTGCGCTCGCGCGCCATGCCACCAGCAAGATCCATTCGCTCGAAGACCTGGAATGCGTAGCCAGTCTCGGCTTTCGCGGCGAGGCGCTGGCCAGCATCGCCGCGGTTTCGCATTTCAGCCTGGCCAGCCGGGCGGCAGGCAGCGCTCATGCGTGGAAGGTCGAAGCCAGCGGTGATGCACGCTCGGCGCCCGAACCGGCTGCGATCGCCGCGGGCACTGTAGTGGAAGCCGAAGACCTGTACTTCAATACGCCGGCACGGCGCAAATTCCTGCGCAGCCCGCAAACCGAATTCGCGCACAGCGAAGAAACCTTCAAGCGGCTCGCGTTGTCGCGGCCGGACGTGCGCTTCGTGCTGACCCACAACGGTCGCGCGCAATGGCACCTGCAAAGCGCAACCGCGCACGAGCGTATCAGAGCGGTGCTCGGCGAAGAATTCGCCGCCGCCTCGCTGCCGGTCGATGTGAGCAGCGCGGGCTTCCGGCTGCATGGCCTGGCAGCGCAGCCGGCCTATTCGCGCAGCTCGCGTGACGCGCAGTATTTCTTCGTCAACGGCCGCTTCGTGCGCGACAAGGTGCTGGCGCACGCCGTGCGCGAGGCCTATCACGACGTGCTGCATCACGATCGCCACAGTGCCTATGTGCTGTTCCTGGAACTCGATCCCGCGTTGGTGGACGCCAATGTGCATCCGACCAAGATCGAAGTGCGCTTCCGCGATTCACGCGGCATGCACCAGTTCGTGTTCCACGCCCTGGAGAAAGCGTTGTCCGTAACGCGGGCGGGATTGGGCGCGGGACGCGAATCCACGCCGGCGCCGACGGCCTTTCGCGTCGACGGCGGTTATTCCAGGCAGCCGGGCATGGATCTGCTGACCAACGAACCTGCTTCGTTCTATGCCACGTTATTTGGCACAGCCGGAACCGCGACCGTTTCCGCGACCGACCGGCCGGCCGTCCTGATGATGCCGCCGGATGAAGACTACCCGATGGGCTTCGCGCTGGCACAGTTGTCCGGCATCTACGTGCTGGCTCAAAACCGGCACGGGCTCGTGGTAGTCGACATGCATGCGGCTCACGAACGCATCGTTTATGAAAAGCTCAAGAACGCGCTCGACGACGACGGCATCCCGACGCAGCAACTGCTGATCCCCGCTACCATGACCGCCAGCGCCCTGGAGGTCGCAACCGCCACGGAAAATCCCGACACGCTTTCCCGGCTCGGCTTCGAGTTGGCCGTCATTGCGCCGAACGCGCTGGCCGTGCGTTCCGTACCGATGACGCTGGCCCAGGCCGATTCCGCTCAACTCGCGCGCGACGTCCTCGGCGAAATCACCGAGTTCGGCGGCAGCCGCGTGCTAGCCGAGCGCCAGAATGAGCTGCTGTCCACCATGGCCTGCCATGCCGCCGTCCGGGCCAATCGCGCGCTGACAATTCCTGAAATGAACGCTTTGCTGCGCGAAATGGAAGCCACCGAGCGCTCCGGCCAGTGCAACCACGGCCGGCCGACCTGGTTTCAGGTCACGATCGGCGAACTCGACCGCATGTTCATGCGCGGAAAGTAGCCGCGCATGAACTGGGACTGTGGACTCAGGACTGTGGACTCAGGACTTGGGACTTGGGACTCAGCAGTAAAACCTCTTGACCACTCAGTCCTCGGTCCTGAGTCCACCGCAGAATTGCCCCCGGCAATTCTGCTCATGGGCCCCACCGCAAGCGGCAAGACCGGGGTCGCATTGGAACTGTCGCGGCGGCTGCCGGTGGAAATCATCAGCGTCGATTCGGCGCTGGTCTACCGCGACATGGACATCGGCACCGCGAAGCCCGACCGCGAAACGCGATCGCAGGTGCGCCATCACCTGATCGACGTCATCGAACCCACGGCAAATTATTCCGCGGCGCAATTCCGCGACGATGCGCTCCAAATAATGGCCGATATCGTCGAACGCGGCCGCGTGCCGCTGCTCACCGGCGGGACCATGCTCTATTTCAAGGCGCTGCGCGAGGGATTGTCGGACCTGCCGGCCGCCAACGAAGATACGCGCCTGGTGATCGACGCAATGGCGGCCGATGTCGGCTGGCCGGCAATTCACCGCGAGCTCGAGCGCATCGATCCGGTTACGGCGCAGCGGCTCGATCCGAACGACTCGCAGCGCATCCAGCGCGCGATGGAAATCTTCTACCTGAGCGGCAAGACGATGTCGGAACTGATTGCCACGGGAAAGCCGCCCGAACTGCCTTACCGGCTGATATCGCTGGCGCTGGTGCCGGATGATCGCAGCGTGCTGCACCGGCGCATCGCGGATCGCTTCGAACTCATGCTCGAACGGGGGCTGATCAACGAAGTCCGCGAATTGCGCGACAAATACGACCTGAGACCCGGATTGCCTTCCATGCGCTGCGTGGGTTACCGCCAGGCATGGCAATACCTGGACGGAGAATACGGCCTGGGCACATTGCGGGAGAAAGCCGTCGCCGCCACGCGACAGCTTGCGAAACGGCAACTGACCTGGCTCCGCGCAACGAATGACGTACGAGAATTCGACTGCCTGGCTGGCGACCTGCAGGAGCAGATCGATGCCTGGCTGCCGGCGCAACTCGCACGCTGAAGACCGGGTGCGCTACGCACCCTAATCAAGAAAAACATTCATCGCCAAGGACGCGAATGAACGACGGGCAGGGAAAGAAACAAAGGACAGTTCCCGTTAGCCCGAGCCGGCAAGCATTGCGTTGTCTACTCGAACTTGTCTCTTCCTTGATTTCCTTGGCGTCCTTGGCGGTATGTGCTTGTTGATTTTAGCTTCCACCTGCCTGTCGCTACATACGGGGAAAGTTAATTCAACAATCAGTTGCCGAGTGACTCCGCGCCGGCCTTCGCGATCTGGCCGTCCTCGGTGGATTTCACGCCGCTTACACCGATGGCGCCGACCAGTTGCCCGCCCACCATGATCGGCAGTCCGCCTTCCAGCGGCAAGGCACCGTGCAATGCGATCAGTGCGTTGCGGCCGCCGGCAATCGCGTCCTCGAATACCTTGGTCGGGCGCTTGAAAGCCTGCGCGGTGCGCGCCTTCTGGATCGCCACGTCGATGCTGCCGGTCTGCGTGCCGTCGATGCGTTGCAGGTAGATCAGATGGCCGCCATCATCGACCACTGCGATCACCACATTCCAGTTGTTCTTCTTCGCCTCGGCTTCGGCGGCGGCGGCGACTTTTTTCGCGCCGTCGAGGGTGAGGACTTTCTTGTCCGCGAGTTGTGCGAACACCTGCAGGGACAGCGCAGCGAACAGCGCGAAAACGAACACGGATAACAATTTCCTGGCTGAAATCATGGTTCCTCCTTGGATGGTTGTCTTGTCGTGACCCGGCGCAGAGTCCCGGCTGTCGCCGGGTGAATGTATAAATGTCTCCGGACCCTGCGTGACGCGGCGCCGGCTACGATAACGCAGGCAACCCGCAAATCCAAATTACTCTTCTGGAGTTTCGGTATGCTCGACTTTCGTTTGCGCTGCACCACGGGCAAACGTCAGTCGCAGCACCTCGCCCGCTGCGACTTGTTGCGACGAGCGCACGATCTGGCCGCCAGGTTTGGCGACAATGCTGTAACCGCGCTCGAGCACTGCCTGCGGATTCAGGTGGTCCAGGTTCGCCTGCATTCTCCCCAGCCGAGCCTCATGCTGTTCGAGCAGGCGCGCCTGGCCGCGCTGCAGGCGCAGGCGCAAATCCCGCTGGCTTGCCGAGTGCGCGGCGATATCGGGCAGTCCGTCGCGCAGCCGCTGCGCGAGACCGGATAGATTCCACTTCACGGCATCGAGCGCATGGTTTGTCGCCGAGCGCAACCGGTTGGCAAGGTGTCCCATGTGGCGCAATTCGGCGCCGATGCGCTCGCCTGGATGGACCATGCGTTTTCCCAGGTAGTCCAGGTGTTGCATCCGTGTGCCGAGAGCGCGATCGATATCCCGCACGAGACGCGCTCCCAGGACGCCCAGGCGTGCCAGCAATTCCACGCGGTTCGGGCTCACCAGTTCCGCGGCCGCGGTCGGCGTGGGCGCGCGTGCATCCGCGACGAAATCGGCAATGGTGAAGTCGGTTTCATGGCCCACACCCGACACCACCGGCATGGCGCAGTCAACGATTGCGCGCGCAACGACCTCTTCGTTGAAGGCCCAGAGATCCTCCATGCTGCCGCCGCCGCGACAGACGATGAGCACGTCGGCTTCCGCGCGCGCCGACGCGATGCGAATGGCCTGCGCGATTTTCTCACCCGCCCCTTCGCCTTGCACCGGGGTGGGATAAAGCACGACGCGAATGCCGGGCATGCGCCGCGCCAGCGTCGTCAGCACGTCGCGTAGCGCAGCCGCCTTCGGCGAGGTGACGACGCCGACGCAGCGCGGAAATTGCGGGACCGGCTTCCTGCGCGCAGGATCGAACAGGCCTTCCTGCTCGAGCTTGCGCTTCAATCGCTCGAAGGCTTCGAACAGCGCGCCGAGGCCGGAGCGCCGCATGTTTTCCACGGTAAGCTGGAAATCGCCGCGCGCTTCGTACAATGTCGGCAGCGCCCGCACTTCGACCTGCATGCCGTTCTCCGGCTTCCAGTCGACCAGCGCCGCCTTGTGCCGGAAAAACACGCAACGCACCTGCGCGCTGGCGTCCTTCAGGGAAAAATAACAATGGCCCGAAGCGGCGCGGGTGAAGTTGGAAATCTCTCCGCCGACCCAAAGCAACGGGAAACCGGCCTCGATGAATTCCCGTGCCCGCCGGTTCAGGTCGGCGACGGAAATGATTGCAGTATTTGAATCATCGACATGCATGAGCCGCATTCTAGATCACGGGCAATCGCATCATGACGTTCGCACGTCGGGTTCTGGCGACAGAATCATTTTGCTTTCCACTCTTGACAAAGCCGGTCGATGGCATCCAGATCATCCACAGTCGTCATGAAAATGAAAGGCGACTGCCCGGAAACCCGCATCGCCACGCGGGGTGCGAATATAAATATCTGAATTTTCTACAAAAAATAGGCGCGCATTTTTTAGTCACAAAACAAAAAACGCTTTCAAAAAACCAACTTACCGCCGCTTTGTACAAACCATGCACACAGTTATCCACAAAGAATGTGGACAATTTTTTGTAGTTAGATTGTCCGCTCCGATGCTTGTCAAGCGCGTATCTCTTCTTATCTATATGCTTGCCGCGCTTATCGATGCAGTTTAGAGTGGCGCGGGTTTTCAAATGCTGGGGAGTCGAGTTTGTTACACATCATAGAAGCGGCCGGATGGCCTATCTGGCCGTTGATCCTGTGCTCGATCATCACCCTCGGCATCATCGGCGAACGCTTTTACAGTTTGCGTATGGATTTTGTTGCACCGCGTGACCTGCTTCCCAAAGTGGTGCAGGAATATCGCCAGAAAGGCGTTTCCGCCGATATGCTAAACCGCCTGGCACAGACCTCCATGCTCGGCAGAATATTCGCCGCGGCGCTGAAGGAAGCGTCAAGCTCGCGTGAAATCATGAAGGACTCGATCGAAGAAGCCGGGCGCGCCGCTACGCACGACCTCGATCGCTTCCTGACCACCCTGGGCACTATTGCCACCATGGCCCCGCTGCTCGGGCTGCTCGGCACGATCATCGGCATGATCGACATCTTCGGTTCGCAAGGTCCGACCGGCATGGCCAATCCCGGCCAACTGGCTCACGGCATTTCCATCGCCCTGTATAACGCGGCATTCGGGATTATCGTCGCGGTTCCCAGCCTGGTGTTCTACCGCCACTCCCGCGCCCGCGCCGATTCGCTGGTGGTGGAAATGGAAATCCAGGCCATCAAGCTCGTCGAGATCATCCACGGCCAGCGCCAGGCCTGAAGTCCGGCGAATCCCATGAATTTTCGCCGTGGATCGTTCAGGGAGGAGCCGGAAATCAACCTGGTTCCCTTCATCGACGTCCTCCTCGTCATTGTGATCTTTCTGGCGGTAACCACGACTTACTCGCGCTATTCCGAGATGCAGATCAACCTGCCCACCGCGGATGCGAGCAAGCCCGTGGACCGTCCGAGCCAGATCAACGTCGGCGTGTCCGCGAGCGGCCAGTACATGGTCAACCGCTCCGCCGTGGCCTTCACCACGCCGGAAGCCCTGGCCACCGAGTTGAAGCGGGCCGCAGGCAGTAACGCCGATCCGGTCATCATCATCAACGCCGATTCGAACGCCACGCACCAGTCGGTGATCAATGTGATGGAAGCGGCGCGAGTCGCCGGTTTCAGCAAGATCACTTTCACGACCCAGCAGCAGCGCCGCTGACGCCGCCCCGCTGCCGGGTTGCGATCGATGCATGGCCACGATTCCCGGGCAACGCCGACGCTGAAGGGGGACAAAGTCTGACTTTCCTCGATCGCCACTGGTATCGCCTCTCCTGGCTTTCCCTCCTGCTATTGCCGCTTGCCGCCGTGTTCGCATGCGTAGTGGCCTTGCGCCGCGCCCTCTATCGCGCGCGCGTGTTGCCTTCGTATCGCGTGCAGGTTCCGGTCATCGTGGTCGGCAACATCGCGGCGGGCGGCACCGGCAAGACGCCGCTGGTGTTGTGGCTGTGCGATTTTCTGAAGGAGCACGGATACACGCCCGGCATTGTCAGTCGCGGCTACGGCGGCAGCGGCCATACGACCGCCGTGCGGGAAAACGCCTCCCCTGAAATGGCCGGGGATGAACCGGTATTGCTCGCCCAGCGCAGCCGCTGCCCGGTCTGGGTCGGGCACGATCGCGTCGCGGCCGCGCGCGCGCTGATCGCCACCAATCCTGCGTGCGACATCATCGTCAGCGACGACGGCCTGCAGCACTACCGCCTGCAGCGCGATATCGAAATTGCCGTCATCGATGGCAGCCGCGGCACGGGCAACGGCCTGCCGTTGCCGGCGGGTCCACTGCGGGAAAGTGTGAGCCGCCTGTCCAGCGTGGACGCGATCGTCGTGACCGGCGATGCCATCCCGCCCACCGCGGGCCTGGCGGCGTTTGCGATGAGGCTCGAAGGAAACGTGTTCCGCAACCTGTTGAACCCTGCCTTCCAGCAGGAGGCCGGAGCATTCCTCGGGAGACGCGTGCATGCCATCGCCGGCATCGGTAATCCGGCGCGCTTTTTCGACCACCTGCAACGACTGGGCCTGAGCTTTGCGGCACATGCATTTGCCGACCATCATGCCTACAGCCAAGGCGATCTCGAGTTCGGCGACGCCGACGCAATCATCATGACGGAGAAGGATGCGATAAAATGCCAGCGCTTCGCACGCGAGAACCATTGGGTATTGCCGGTGGATGCCCGCGTGGATACGACATTCGGCAGGCTCATCCTCGAAAAACTGAAAACCCGGCATGGATCCTAAACTGCTCGACATCCTGGTCTGCCCCTTGTGCAAGGGGCCGCTGTTGTACAAGAAGGCGGAAAAGGAACTGATCTGCAAAGCAGACCGCCTTGCCTATCCGATTCGCGACGACATCCCCATCATGCTGGAAGACGAAGCGCGCAGACTTCCTCCGGAGGAGGAAGTGCGGTAATTGGTGATTGGTAACTGGTGATTGGAACGACTTCCGTCCAGTAACCAATTGCAATATGCCAATCACCAATCACTAATCACCAGTCACGTGACTTCATTCGTCGTCGTCATCCCCGCCCGCTACGCGTCGGCGCGCCTGCCCGGCAAGCCGCTGGCCGATATCGCAGGCAAGCCAATGGTCGTCCATGTTGCCGACCGGGCGCGTGAATCGGGCGCGCAGGAAGTCATCGTCGCCACCGATGACCGCAGAATCCAGGAAGCAGTGGCGAAGCACGGGCACGACGTCATGATGACGCGGGCAGATCATTTGTCCGGCACCGACCGCATTGCCGAGGTCGCCATCACTCGGGCATGGCCCGACGATCTCATCGTGGTCAACGCGCAAGGCGACGAACCGCGCATTCCGCCGCAGCTGGTCCGCTCGGTCGCGGCGCAACTGGCGGATCATCGCGATGCGGCCATCGCCACGGCCTGCCATCACATTCACTCGGCAACCGAGATGTTCGATCCCAATGTCGTCAAGGTGGTCCTCGACAAGCAGGGTTACGCGGCCTATTTTTCGCGGGCGCCGATTCCTTACGCGCGCGACGCCTTCAAGGCTGACCGTTCGCGACTGCCGGCGGGTTTGCCGGTTTACCGCCACCTCGGGCTGTACGCTTACCGCTGCAGTTTCCTGAAAATTTACTCGACTCTGGCGCCGGCCGCGGTCGAGCAATTCGAATCCCTGGAACAATTGCGCGCGCTCTGGCACGGCTACCGCATCAGCGTTGCCCTGACCGACCAGGCACCCGATCCGGGCGTGGATACGCCCGAAGATCTGGAGAAAATGCGCCGGGCATTCTCGACTGGCACCTGATCCCCCGTATAATCCGCGCTTGCAGGTCAGGCCGCACTCAAAGACGGCTAGTCAGTCCCGCCGATCGGGACGCCAACCATACGGACAGGAGAGAAATGCGACTCATCCTTCTCGGCGCGCCCGGCGCCGGCAAAGGCACGCAGGCCGCCTTCATCATCGAAAAATTCAGCATCCCGCAGATTTCCACGGGCGACATGCTGCGTGCCGCCATCAAGGCCGGGGCACCGCTGGGCCTGGCCGCGAAAAAATTCATGGACGCCGGCGCGCTGGTGCCGGATGACGTGATCATCGGTCTGGTCAAGGAGCGCATCAAGCAGCCCGATGCCGCAAAAGGCTTTTTGTTCGACGGTTTTCCGCGCACGATTCCGCAGGCGGATGCCATGAAAAGCGCCGGCGTCATGCTCGACTATGTCATCGAAATCGACGTCGACGACGCCGAGATCGTCAAACGCCTGTCGGGACGGCGCGTGCACCCCGCCTCGGGACGCACCTATCACCTGATATTCAATCCGCCCAAAATCGCCGGCAAGGACGACCTCACTGGCGAAGACCTGGTGCAGCGCGCGGATGACACGGAAGAGACGGTCAAGAAACGGCTCGAGGTCTACCACTCGCAGACCAAGCCGCTGGTCGCCTACTATTCCATCTGGGCGAAAAGCGGCGTGCCCGGCGCACCGAAATACGTGAAGGTGGCAGGGGTGGGTTCGATGGAATCCATCCGCGACCGGATTTTCGCATCTCTAAAGTAACAATCGTTCACCGCAAAGGCGCAAAGAACGCGAAAAAGAGCAGGACTGGATTCTGCGGCATCTGGGGAATTCGCAGCGTCATGCCGAATATTGTTCGGTCGAACGCTCATCTCGTTCTTGATATCGTACCGGAACTTCTTTGCGATCTTTGCGCACCCCTCAAGGGGGTATTGAAAAGAATCTTTGCAGTGAAAGGGTTTTCCAGGAGCAAATGAAATGGCAAAGATGAATGCGTTTTATGCCCAGTCGGGCGGCGTGACGGCGGTGATCAACGCGTCGGCCTGCGGCGTGATCGAAACCGCGCGCAAGCACAAGAACAAGATCGGCAAGGTCTACGCCGGGCGCAACGGCATCATCGGCGCGCTGACCGAGGACCTGATCGATACGAGCAAGGAATCCGCCAAGGCCATCGCCGCGTTGCGCCACACGCCGGCCGGGGCTTTCGGCTCCTGCCGCTACAAATTAAAAGGGTTGGAAGAAAACCGCGCGCAATACGAGCGCCTTATCGACGTATTCAAGGCGCACAACATCGGCTATTTCTTCTACAACGGCGGCGGGGACTCCGCCGATACTTGCCTGAAGGTATCGCGCCTTTCCGCGTCGCTCGGCTATCCGCTGCAGGCGATCCATGTGCCCAAGACGGTGGACAACGACCTGCCGATCACG
>JANXVW010000309.1 GCA_025351455.1 Betaproteobacteria bacterium
AGCCGTGCCGGGTACGAGCGCATAGCCGGTCTCTGCCAGCTTGTATTCGTCCATGATCTTTTTCGAGCCGATCATCAGGCCGGAATCGGGACGCGTGCCGCGAATCTCCTTTTGCATTTTCGCAGCAACTTCGGGTTTGCGCAGATCCGCGACACTTTTGACTTCGGCCGCCGGAACGTAATCCGGCACCGCCCAGAACAATCGTGCATCGTCAAACAACGTCGTAGCGATCACCGAACTGTCTTTGACCTGTTCCCAGTAAGACGCATGCGCACCGGGCCAGACGGCGACGAAAAGATCGATCTCGCCATTGCCCAGCAGCGGGTAGAGTTGGGCGTGGCTGCCGGTCTTCACGGCGACTGTATAACCCAGGCGTTCGAGTACGCTCTGCACGACCTTGGCGGTGACCTCGTAAAAGGAAATGTCCACATGCCCGAGCGTGACGAAGCGTGATTGCGCAAAGGCATGGGGGCAGGAAAAGATAAAGGCGGCCAGAAGGCCGGCGAGCCAGCGTGTCATCGAGTGCATTGGGAGTCCCGGAGAATGCGTCCGGCGGGCCGGAAATATTTCCGACCCGCCGACGCGTACCGCATTCTACTTCTTCCGGTTGCGAAGCTCAGGCTGCGGAAGTTGCGAGGTGTAACCGCGGCAGCCTTACCGATAATGCACCGTCGCCCGCGATCGCGTGAACCACACTCGCGATGGCGAGAAACACCGGATACTCCCAACCGCCTCCCGTGGCGGTGAAAACCCAGCCATTCGGAAAATGCACCCATGCGGCAACCAGCAGAATCGGCAACAGGAACAGCGAGGCATAGCGGCCATAGAAACCAAGCGTCACGGCGATCCCGCCGACGATCTCAGCCGCAACCACCGGATAGACCAGGAATCCAGGCAGGCCGACCGATTCGAAAAATCCCGCCGCGCCCGGCAGCGTAAACACCAGGATCTTCAGCAGGGCATGCGATATCCACATCGCACCGAGCGCCAGCCGCAGCAGCAACAACGCGTAAGGCGCGGTCCTCGCGTCCAGGCCGGCGAAGTCGTGAATGGATTTCATGGTTGCGCTCCTCAGGCGACAACGGCGATTTCGGCGGCCGATTCGAACGGCAAACCGGCTTCTTCCCAATCTTGCTTGCCGCCGGCGTATACCGAGACATTGGTGTAGCCCAGGACTGACAGGCGGTGCGCCGCGATATGCGAGTTCTGGCACTGGCGATTGGCGCAATACACCACGATTTGCGCGGACTTTTCCGGCAGCGTGCCGGCGGCGAGCGTGTCGACCTGGTCGTGCGGAAGATGCAGCGCGCCCGGCAGATGTTTTGCCGCATAGTATTTCTCCGGCAGTGCTTCGACCAGCACGGGACGGCTGGCGGACGAGAGCCTGGTGCGAAGTTCTTCGCGGCTGATGAGTCGGTTCATTTCGGTCTCCTTTGGCAATGAAGTTGAATTAACAATAGTTGCAATTGCAATTACATGCTAATTGCTTTTAATTGTAAATGCAACTATTATTTCGGCAGGAGGCCGTTCATGGGGAAAAGCCTGGAAACCAGCAAAGGGTCGGTGTGGGCGCAGTTCCTCACCGTGCACGCGTTCCTGGTGGAAGAGATCGAGGTGCGGCTGGCCGATGCCGGCCTGCCACCACTGGCGTGGTACGACGTGCTCTGGGCGCTGGAGCGGGCGGGAGATCGGCGATTGCGTATGCGCGAACTCGCCGACATGACCGTCATCTCGCGCAGCAATCTGACGCGGCTGGTGGACCGGCTCGAAGCCGCGGGCCTGGTGGAGCGCGAGCGCGCGAAGGAGGACCGCCGCGGCGCTTTTGCGGTGGTCACCGCGGAGGGGCGGGCCTTGCGGAAAAAAATGTGGCCGGTTTATGCGGCGGCCATCAAGGAGTTGTTCGAGGACCACATCACGGAGCGCGATGCCACGCAGATGGGGGACATCCTGCGCCGCATCCTCTACGCTGCGCGCTACCCGGATGCTGAAGAATGATCCCTGGCCTTCAGGTAAGCGGGAGCATCACCACTTTCTTGTAGGCCGGGCGGTTGGAAAGGTTGTCGTACCAGCGCTGTACATTGGGCAGATCGGCGCGTTCGATGGGCAGACCCATCCAGCGCCAGATCGCGCATCCCATGGGGATGTCTCCCATGGTCAATGCCTCGCCAACGATATAAGCGCGATTTTTCAGATGGGCATCGAGATAACCGAGGATCTCGGCGGTCTTCAGTCGGGACTCTTCCATCGCGTCTGCGTCGCGCTGGTCGGGCGGTGTCCGCACCAGATTCCAGAACAGCGGGCGAAAGGTCGGCCAGAACGTCGTGTTCTGCCAGTCCATCCATTTGTCGGCTTCGGCACGAATGTTAAGGTCTTCCGGCCAGAGCGTGCCGGCGGCGTGCCTGGCGACCAGATAACGCACGATGGCGTTCGATTCGTAGAGCACGAAACCGTCGTCTTCGATCGTCGGCACCAGGCCATTGGGATTCAGGTTGCGATACTGCTGTGTGTTGACCACACCGTAACTGCCGCCGGCATCGACGCGCTCGTAAGGGAGGTTCATTTCCTCGCAGCACCACAATGCCTTTTGAACATTGACGGAATTGCTTCGTCCCCAGATTCTCAGCATGACAGCCTCCCGGTTCTTGTCTGTTTGTCAGCGCGATGCGCTGAGGTCTGCCAGTGCGGCGTCGATCAGCCTGCGCGAAATGCTGATCTTGCTGGGTAACACCTGCGGCAGCCGGTCCAGCGTGAACCAGTCCGCCGCCTCGATTTCGCCAGGCTCAGGCGTGATCTCCCCGCCCGCGTAGTCGGCGTTGAATGCGATCATCAGCGAATGCGGAAACGGCCACGGCTGGCTGGCGAAATAACGCACGTTGGCGACTTCAATGCCGACTTCTTCGCGCACCTCGCGCACCAGCGTCTGTTCCAGTGTTTCGCCCGGCTCGACGAACCCCGCCAGAGCGCTGTACATGCCGGGCGCGAAATGCGGCGACCGCGCCAGAAGCAATTCGCGTCCGCGTCGGACCAACGCCATGATGGCCGGCGCGATGCGCGGATAATGAACCTGCTTGCAACTGGGACATTCGCGCGCGCGCTCATTGCTCTTGACTATTGTCGGCGTGCCACAGCGGCCGCAGAACTGGTGGGAGCGATCCCAGTCCACGATCTGGAATGCGCGCCCGGCGATGGCGAAGAGCGAATCGTCGACGGCGCCGAACAACGCGCGCAGTCCCGACCACTGCATGCCGTCCGGCGGCGCGCTGCCTTCCTCCAGCTCGCAGGCAAAACAGTGCTGTTCGCCGAGAATGCCAAGGTACTGACTGCGTTTGGGCGTCATACCCAGGTCGCGCAAGTCGGCAGCGCGGGGCAGGCTTGCGCTGCGCTCGTCACGCAACACCAGGATCTGCGCTCCCTGGAATGCAAACCAGAGCGCTGGCCCGGTCCTCTCGGCTGGCGGAGTGACCAGCGCGGTGAACAAGTCGGGCGTGGCCAGGACCATGACTATTTCTTCGGCATGTACAAATCGGTGATGCTGCCTTCCGCAATCTCGGCAGCGAACATGACCGTCTCCGACAACGTCGGGTGCGAATGGATGGTCAGCGCAATGTCCGTTGCGTCCGCTCCCATTTCCAGCGCCAGAACCGTTTCCGCAATCAGTTCGCCGGCATTCGGGCCGACGATCCCCGCGCCCAGCAGCCGGCGCGTTTTCTTGTCGAGGATCAGTTTGGTCAGGCCCTCGTCGCGGGCCATGGCGCGCGCGCGCCCGCTTGCGGCCCAGGGGAAACTCGCCTTCTCGATCTCGATGCCTAGTACCTTGGCCTGCGTCTCGGTCAGCCCCATCCAGGAGATCTCGGGGTCGGTATACGCCACTGACGGAATGGTGCGCGCGTCGAATGCCGTCTTATGGCCGGCGATGACCTCCGCCGCGATCTTGCCCTCAAAGCTGGCCTTGTGCGCAAGCATCGGCTCACCAACGATGTCACCGATCGCAAAGATGTGCTGGACGTTGGTGCGCAATTGCTTGTCTACTGGAATGAAGCCGCGTTCGTTCACCGTTACACCGGCGGCTTCAGCCGCGATCGCTTTTCCATTCGGGCGCCGGCCGACCGCAAGTAGTACGCGGTCGTAAACTTGCGGAGGCGGCGCGTTTTCGCCTTCGAACGTGGCCTTCAACCCGTCCTTTTGCGCATCGAGTTTGGTCACCTTGGTTTTCAGGTAAATGCCTTCATAGCGCTTCTCGATGCGCTTGTGCAGCGGCCGGATCAGATCACGGTCCGCGCCGGGGATCAGGCCGTCAAGCAATTCCACGACGGTGACTTTTGCGCCAAGGCCGTCGTAGACGCAGGCCATTTCCAGGCCGATGATGCCGCCGCCGATGACCAGTAATCGCTTCGGGATGTCTTTCATCTCGAGTGCGCCGGTGGAATCCATCAGTCTCGGATCGTCGTAGGGAAAACCCGGAATCCTTGCCGATTGCGAACCTGCTGCGATGATGGCGTTATCGAACGAAACCTTCTTGATACCCTCGGGTGTCTTGACTTCGATCATGTTGGGGGACGTGAAAGCGGCGGTGCCCTGCACGACGGTGACCTTGCGCTGCTTGGCCAGGCCCGACAGCCCGCGGATGGATTTTTCGATGACGCCATTTTTCCAGTCGCGCAGCTTGTCGAGCTCGATCTTCGGTTTGCCGAACGACACCCCGAAGTGGCCCATTTCCTCCGCCTCTGCAATGACGCGTGCTGCATGCAGCAACGCTTTCGACGGAATGCAGCCGACGTTCAGGCATACGCCGCCCAATACCGGATAGCGCTCGATCAATACAGCCTGCTTGCCGAGATCGGCGGCGCGAAAGGCCGCGGTGTAACCGCCGGGCCCGGAGCCCAGCACGACGACTTCGGCATGGATGTCGCCTTTGACGACGGGAATTCTGGATCCGGTCGCGGGAGACTTTGCCGGAGCCGCGGCCGGTTTTTGTGCGGGCACAGGCGCGTCCGCCTTTTGCACAGGTGCGGCCACTGCGGCGCCCTCGAGCGTGAGGATCAGGCTGCCTTCGGAGAGCTTGTCGCCGGGCTTGACCTTCAGTTCCTTGACGATACCGGCAACGGGAGAGGGCACTTCCATCGTCGCCTTGTCCGATTCCAGCGTGACCAGCGAATCTTCCTTTGCGACCGTGTCGCCGGGCTTGACCAGCACTTCGATCACGGGAATGTTCTTGAAATCACCGATATCGGGAACTTTGACCTCGATCAGATTGCTCATGAAACTCCTCTTGTTTTTATGGGCGGGCGCGGGCGCACGCCGGGGAAACGTCTATTGGCGGATCTGGCCGTCGCCGAGGACGATGAACTTGAGCGACGTCAGGCCTTCGAGTCCGACCGGCCCGCGTGCGTGCAGTTTGTCCGTGGAGATGCCGATCTCGGCGCCGAGGCCGAACTCGAATCCGTCAGCGAAGCGCGTTGACGCATTGACCATGACAGAGGCTGAATCCACTTCGCGCAAAAAGCGGCGCGCGCGCGTGATGTCCTCAGTCACGATCGCATCGGTGTGCTGCGATCCGTAAATCGTGATATGTTCGATCGCCTGGTCGAGATCGTCGACGATCCGTATCGAGAGGACAGGCGCCAGGTACTCGGTGTACCAATCCTCTTCGGTCGCGGGCTTCATTTGCGCGATGAGCGTCCTTGCCGCATCGTCACCACGCAACTCCACACCCTTGTCCAG
This sequence comes from Betaproteobacteria bacterium, assembly GCA_025351455.1. GTDB lineage: Bacteria > Pseudomonadota > Gammaproteobacteria > Burkholderiales > JACQAP01 > JACQAP01. Next base: position 5,722 of record JANXVW010000309.1, read on the forward strand.
ATAGATTCTCGCCAGCGGCGCAAGCACACGTGCGGCGATGTCCTTGTGCACCAGCAACGTTTCCATGGTGTTGCAGGTGCCGTAGCGCTGCGTTTTGGCGTTGTCGGCGATGCGGATCGCCTTGTCGAGGTCCGCCTTGTCGTCGATGTAGACATGGCAGACGCCGTCCAGGTGTTTGAGTACAGGGATGCGCGACTCGCTGGAAATGCGCTCGATGAGTCCCTTGCCGCCGCGCGGCACGATAATGTCGACGTAGTCCTTCATCGTGATGAGTTCACCTACGGCCGCGCGATCGGTGGTCTCGATCACCTGCACGGCCGTCTCGGGCAGTCCCGCTGCCTTGAGGCCTTCGTGAACGCAGGCGCCGACCGCCTGGTTGGAATGAATCGCTTCCGAGCCCCCGCGCAGAATGGCCGCGTTACCGGACTTCACGCACAAGCCCGCGGCATCCGCCGTTACGTTCGGTCGCGCTTCATAGATGATGCCGATGACGCCCAGCGGCACGCGCATCCTGCCGACCTGTATGCCGCTCGGCTGGTAACTCATGCCGCTGATCTCGCCCACCGGGTCGGGCAGTTGCGCGATCTGGCGCAGGCCTTCCGCCATCGCCGCGACGCTCTTCGGCGTCAGGGTCAGCCTATCCACCATCGCCGCATCGAGTTCCTTCGCCCGCGCCGCGTCCACGTCTTTACGATTCGCATCGAGGAGGCGCGCGATATCGCGTTCGACAGCCCGGGCCATCGCCATTAACGCGTCGTTCTTCGCGCCGGTCTCGGCCTTCGCCATCGCGCGCGAGGCGGTGCGCGCCGCCCTGCCGACCGAATGCATGTAGGACTGAATGTCCATGTTTTCTATCCCCGGATACTGGGGCCGATTTTACCCCTATTCGCCTGATCCCGGCCCGGTTGCGCCGGCGCCATCAGGGCCAATCCGAGCTGCAGCAGGCCGTCCCAGACGTCGCCGCTGTCCAGACCTTTGACGATGCGGTCCATCCCGGCGGCGTGGCGAAGCGCGGCAATCAGCTGTTCCTGCGTGAGACGGCGCAGGGCCGCCGGCATCAATTCCTGGCGCGGACCCCACACCCGCGCGTCCCGCAATGCCTGAGTGAGCGGACTTCCGTCATTCATCGCCGCTTTCACCCTGGCCATGGCGCGGGCTTCTTCGGCGATTGCCCACAATACGAGCGGGGCCGCCGCACCTTCAGCCTGCAGTCCGTCGAGCATGCGCACAAAGTGCACACGATCCGATTTGAGCAGCGTCGCGCCGATTTCGAACACGTTGAAGCGCGCAACGTCGACCACCGCATTCTTTACTTCGTCGAACGGCAAGGCGCCGGCGGGAAACAGTAACGCGAGCTTGCTCACTTCCTGGTGTGCCGCCATCAGGTTGCCCTCGACGCGGTCGATCAGGAACTCGATGGTTCGCGCGTCGGCTTGCTGGCTCTGGAGCGCCAGGCGACCGGCAAGCCAGGCGCCGAGACGGTCGCGCTTGATCGCGGCCGCTTGCACGACTACGCCGGCGCCATCCAGCGCTTCGAACCATTTTGCCTTTTGCGACTGGCGATCAACGCCGGGCAACGTGATCAACGTCACGGTGTCCCCGGGCAGGGAGCCGGCTAGTCGCTGCAATGCTTCGCTGCCGTCCTTGCCCGGTTTGCCGGACGGAATGCGCAGGTCGAGCACCCTCTTCGGCGCAAACAACGACAAGCTGTTGCTCATCATGGCCAGTTCGCCCCAATCGAAACCGGTCTCGGCAATCAGCACGCGGCGCTCGTCGAAGCCTTGCTCCAGCGCCTTCGCACGAATGCGGTCCGCCGCTTCCAGGGCGAGCAGCAGCTCTTCGCCGAACACGAGGTACAGACTCTTCAGTCCGCGGGCCAGATGCTGGGGAAGTTGTTCCGAGTCGATGCGCATTGTGGCGGTTCAGGAAGGATTCTTCGGTACAGTCAACTGTGTCGCTGCTTCGTCGATTTTGCTGCGGATGAACTGGCGCACTCCGCGGATCTTCTGCAGCATCGACGCCGACTCAGCCGTTCATTTTCGCCAGCAGCTGCTCGAGCTTTTCCGGATCGTCGCTCCTCAGCATCTTCTGGGTGAATACCATGACTTCCTGCAGATCGGATTTCAGCACCTGCTGCTTTACCGACAACAAGTGCGCAGGGTGCATCGAGAACTGCCGCAGCCCGAAACCAAGTAGGACGCGCGTGAGCCGCACATCGCCGGCCATCTCACCGCATACCGCGACCGGCACATCGGCGCGGTTGGCGCTGCGGATGATGTGCGCCACCAGGTTGAGCACCGCCGGATGCAACGGATCGTACAGATGCGCCACGGTCTCGTCGGCGCGGTCGATCGCAAGCATGTATTGGATCAGGTCGTTGGTGCCAATCGACAGGAAGTCAAGCTTGCTGGTGAATGTCGAGAGCGACAACGCCGCCGCGGGTATCTCGATCATGCCTCCTACCGGGACCTTCTTGTCGTAGGCGATCCCTTCTTCGTCGAGGCTGCGCTTGGCTTCGCCGATGTGATGCAACGTCTGGTTCAGCTCATTCGCTGAAGACAGCATCGGGATGAGAATGCGCACCTTGCCGTAGTGCGAAGTCTTCAGGATGGCGCGCAACTGGCGGTGAAACATCTGCGGTTCGGCCAGGCATAGCCGGATCGCGCGCAATCCCAGGGCCGGGTTGGGCGCGACGCGTTCGGCGGCGTCGACGTGTTTGTCCGCGCCAAGGTCGAAAGTGCGGATGGTGACGGGGCGGCCATCCATGTCCAGTACAACGCGGCGATAGGCTTCGAACTGTTCATCCTCGCTCGGCAGGTCGCCGCGGTTCAGGTAGAGGAATTCCGTGCGGAACAGTCCGACGCCGTCAGCACCCGCTTCCTTCGCACCGGCGACATCGTCAGGTAACTCGATATTGGCATGCAGCTCGACGGACGTGCCGTCGAGCGTGGTCGTCTTGGTTTTCCTGATGCGTTTGAGCTTGAGGCGCTCGATTTCCCACTGCTCCTGGCGCAGCTTGTACTCGGCGAGCACCGCCTTGTCCGGATTGACGATGACCACGCCGCTGCTGCCATCGATGATCAGGACTTCGTTCTCGCGGATCAACATGCGCGCGTGATGCAGGGCCACGACCGACGGGATGTTCAGGCTGCGCGCAATGATCGCGGTATGCGACGTAGCACCCCCAAGGTCGGTGATGAAGCTGGCAAACTGGTGGCTCTTGAACTGGATGACGTCGGCGGGTGATAAATCGTGCGCGACCAGGATGCTGTTCTCCTCCGGGGTGCTGCGCGCGAGTACCTGGCCGGGACGTCCCATCAGCACCTTCAGGATGCGCTCGACGACCTGAACGACGTCGGTTTTGCGATCCCGCAGGTAGCCGTCTTCAATGCTTTCGAACTGCTCGATCAGGGCATCCATCTGCAACTTGAGCGCCCACTCCGCATTGCACTGCAGGGATTCGATCAACTGCTTCGGCATTTCCGACAAGGTCGGATCGTCGAGGATCATCAGGTGCACGTTGAGGAAGGCTTCGAACTCGGCCGGTGCGCCCGCCGGAATGTGCTCCCCGAGGCTGGCAAGCTCCGCGCGCGCTGTGACCACGGCTGCATCGAAACGCGCCTTTTCCTCGGCGATGCGCGACTTGGAAATATCGTAATGCGCCACTTCGAGTTGCGCGTGCGATACCAGTTGCGCATGACCGATCGCGATGCCGCCCGATACGCCGATGCCGTGGATGGTGAAGCTCATGACTGTGAGGGGTGAGGCGTGAGGCGCGAGGGGTGAGGGGTGAGGGGTGATGCAGCCCGACAGCGGTTTCGAGC
>JANXVW010000217.1 GCA_025351455.1 Betaproteobacteria bacterium
CGATGTTGCCGACGAAGCTGCGGTCGCCGGAGCGCTCCGGTACAAATCCGGGCGCTTCGTCGCAGCACCAGATGACGACGTCCGCCGCGGCCTCGATTTCGGCGACTTTGTAACGGTCGATGATTTTCTTGTAGCCGGCAAAATACAGCACGCGCGACCCCGCGGCACGCAACGCCTGCCCGATGGAAAACAGCACGGCATTGCCCAGGCCGCCGCCAACCAGCGTGACGGTCTCGTTGGCGTGGATTTCAGTCGGCGAGCCGGTGGGACCCATGAGGATGACGGGTTCGCCGGGCTTGAGCAATGCGCACAAGTCCGAAGACCCGCCCATTTCCAGCACGATGGTCGAGACCAGGCCTCGGTCGCGATCCACCCAGGCGCCGGTCAGCGCCAGGCCTTCCATGGCCAGGCGCGTCCCGTCCACCGATCTGGCCAGCGATTCGAAATTCTGCAGGCGATAGAACTGTCCGGGCCGGAATTTCCTGGCTGCCTGCGGCGCGCGCACGACCACCTCGACAATGTTCGGGGTGAGGCGGATGACTTCATGCACCGTGGCGCGTAATTCGCCGTTAAGGCGCGCAAAGAATTCGGCATCACTCGCCGTGGATGCCGGCTCTACCTTCCCCAGCACGCTGCTGATCACCGGGTAGCCCAGCTTGGCGCTGCCCATGGCTTTCACCACGTTGCCGAAGAAGGAGGGATGCAGGTCGCCGAAGAAACTCACGAAGCGGCCATCCGCGCGGCGCGACAACAGAACCTGCGGTGTCGCCGGCTTGGCGCTGCGCTCCGGCTTGACCGGATTGCCTGATTCGTCGCAGGCCTGGAAATAGCGGCCGTCCAGCGCGAAGTTGCGCGCGTCTTCGCGCGCGAGCACCGTGTTGGGTTGCGTGCCCGCGGCGACCAGCACGGTACGCGCGGGCAGGGTGACATCGAATTTATCGGCGTTCGGCCTGATGCCGGTCACCGTCAGACCGCTGGTGTAGCCGAACTCGTCGACCACAACCGCGGCTGGTGTGAGGTTCTCGGCAAAGCGGATGCCTTCTTCCAGCGCCTTTTCGATTTCCTCGTGGTTCAGCGTATACGAGGGACTGTCGATCATGCGCTTGCGGTAGGCCAGCGTGACGCCACCCCAGGATTTCAGCAACTCGAGGACACGCGGTTCGCGACCGGCATCGGCCGCACTGGCGCGCTCGGCGCGGATGGTCCGCGCATGCGCGAGGAACTCGTCCGCGATCTGCCGCTCGGGTAATGTCCAGGCGGCGCGCACTTTGTCTTCATTGCCTTCCGTGCACAGCGTCTCGTAGCGGCGCAGGAATTTTTCCACCTGCAACGGGTAGTACGCCAGCGATTCAGTCGCGGTATCGACCGCCGTCAGGCCGCCACCGATCACGACCACCGGCAGCCGCAATTGCATGTTGGCAATGGAATCGTTTTTCGCCGCACCGGTGAGCTGCAGCGCCATCAGGAAGTCGGAAGCGGTGCGCACGCCGGGAGCAAGGCCATTGGGGATGTCGAGTACGGTTGGCCGGCCGGCGCCGGCTGCCAGCACGATGTGATCGAAGCCGAGCGCGAAAGCGTCGTCGACTTCCAGCGTGCCGCCGAAGCGCACGCCGCCGAACAGGGCGAACTCCGCGCGACGCTGCAATAGCAGGCGGATCACCTTCAGGAAATTCTTGTCCCAGCGCACCGTGATGCCGTACTCGGCAACGCCGCCAAAGCCAGCCATGATGCGGTCGTCCAGGGATTCGTAAAGCGATTCGACGTCGTGGATGGGTTCAAAGGCGACGCGAGTGCCTGCCGCATCGACGCCGGAGAGCTGCGCCGGCAGCGGTTCGATCTTGAGTCCGTCCACGCCCACCACGCTATGGCCGTCATTCATCAGGTGGTGGGCGACTGTGAAACCTGCAGGACCCATTCCAGCGATCAGCACGCGGCGGCCGCTCGGCGCATGCGGGAAAGGCCGCTTCAGGTCGAGAGGATTCCAGCGCGTGAGCAGCGAGTAGACCTCGAAGCCCCAGGGCAAATCCAGAACATCCTTCAGGGTGCGCGTCTCGGCCTGCGGAATATTGACCGGCTCCTGCTTCTGGTAGATGCAGGATTTCATGCAATCGTTGCAGATGCGATGGCCGGTCGCCGCCGCCATCGGGTTGTCCAGCGTGATCATCGCCAGCGCGCCAACCGACACGCCTTCGGACTTCAGTTTCTGGAATTCGGAAATGCGTTCTTCCAGCGGACAGCCGGCGAGCGGCACACCGAACACGGTTTTTTTGAACGCGGGCCTGGCTTCCGGCGACGCGGGCTTTTCCTTCAATCCATGCGAGCAGGAATCCTTTTCCTGTTCATGGCACCAGATGCAGTAGTTGGTTTCGTTCAGGGCCCCCACCAGGTCGGTGCCGGAATCGGTCAGCGCGAAGCCGTGGCGCCGGCGAATGTGCGAGAGCGTATGGACCGTAACGCCATGCTCGTCATGGGTCTGCGCCGGAACCAGATGCTGGAAGTCGAGTTTCTTCGGCAACTTGAACAGCACGCCCGCATGATGCTTGTGCCGCCCGTCGTGCGTATGCACCGCCCAGGCCGCATAGCGCATCGCCGTATCGAGCTTGTCCACATTGGCGGCTTCGTCCTTCTGCCACCTGGTGACGTGGCTCGCGAACTCCAGTTCGCTGAATTCCGTATCGAACCATGCAGCGAGTTGCGCTTCGAGGCGGCTGCCATCGAAGCCCGCGGCAGCCTCGGCTTTGTAGGTGTTGACGGCCTTGCGCTGCACGAACAGCCGCTTGCAGGAATACAGTGGGGCGAGTTCGACATGGCGCGCGGCCAGCGCATCGACTTCGTCTTCAATGGCGAACAGGCGGGCAACGAAATCGTCGAGATGGCTGGCCACGGCGATCAGAAATTCCGATTCCTGTTTTGGCGGCAGCTTGTCCTGAGCGCTGCGCAATTGTTGCAGGCGCTCTTTTAGAACCGGGTCTGCTTCACCCAGAAATTGCAGAAAGGCGGCATCCACCCGCAGCAGGCCATCGCGACGGTAGAGATCCTCGAAACATAAATCGAACTGGAGCTTCAATTGCGGGAGGTCGGCACGGATATTCATGCGGCTTTGGTCAGGGAAACAGCTCGGACAAAGCCGTGGATTATAACGCCCCACGCTCGATATCTTATGCAAGCTGGGACTAAGGAAATAACGCAGTCAGGCTTTTGCAGGTAATTCCGCCAGCGCTTCGGCAACTTTGCCGATCAAGGCGGGACCGCCATACACCAGCCCGCTATAGAGCTGCACCAGACTCGCGCCAGCCGCCATTTTTTCGCGTGCGTTCGCTGCCGACAGGATGCCGCCGGCGGCGATGATCGGAAGCCGGCCCGCAAGGGCCACGGCCAATTGCTTGACGACCAGCGTGGAGCGCGCCGTCAGCGGTGCACCGCTCAATCCGCCCGCCTGATCCGCATCCGGCAGGCCTGCGACGCCGTGCCGGTCGATCGTCGTGTTAGTGGCAATGACCGCGTCGATGCCATATTCGGTAAACAACGCTGCCATGCCGGCAATATCGGCCTCGGTCAGGTCGGGCGCGATCTTGACGGCCAACGCAACGCGTTTGCCGTGCTGATCGGCCAGTTTGCGGCGTTCCCCGGCGAGTGCGGCCAGCAGGCGGTCGAGTTCTCCGGCCTGTTGCAACTGGCGCAGATTGGCCGTATTCGGCGACGAAATGTTGACCGTAATGTAGCTCGCCGCGCCATAGACCCTGCGCATGCAATACAGGTAGTCGTCCGCCGCGCGTTCGATGGGCGTATCGAAATTCTTGCCGATGTTGATGCCGAGGATGCCGCGATAGCGCGCGCGCGATACATTCATCACCAGGCGTTCCACGCCTTCGTTGTTGAAGCCCATGCGGTTGATGATCGCGTTTGCCGGCGCAAGTCGGAACATGCGCGGCTGCGGATTACCGGGCTGCGGCCGCGGCGTGACGGTGCCGATCTCGATGAAGCCGAATCCGAGCGCGCCAAGCGCATCGATATGATCGCCATTCTTGTCCAGCCCGGCGGCAAGCCCCACCGGGTTGGGGAATTCCAGGCCCATGACCGTGCGCGGCGAAGACGCAGGCCGGCCCGCAACCAGTCCGCTCAATCCGGCGCGATGCGCAAGATCGAGTGCGTGCAATGCGGCGCGGTGCGCGAGTTCCGGGTTGAGCTTGAACAGGAAGGGTCGGACGAGGCGATAAAGCATTCAGGGTCGCGTGCCAGTGCGCGCCGTTGCGGGAACCGCGATGCGAAATGTCAAACCGCCTCGGGAGGCGAGGCGTCGCGGGCTAGTCGCCGCCACTGGCCGTTTATCAGACCTTCCAGCGGCTGGAAGTTGATCTTGTAGGCCATTTTACGGCTCTGCGCGATCCAGTAACCGAGATAGAGGTAGGGCAGGCCCAGCCGCCGGCACAGCTCGATCTGCCAGACGACATTGAAGGTGCCGAGGCTGGCGCCGGCGACCTCGGGTTCGAAAAACGTATAGACCGATGACAGGCCATCTTCGAGCCGGTCGACGATGCTGACCATGCGCAGCCTGCCCTCCTCGCGGAACTCGACCAGGCTTGAGCGCACATTGCTTTGCAGGAGGAAATGCCGGTATTGCTCGCGGCTGTCGTGGTCCATCCCGCCGCCGCTGTGGCGATGCGATTGGTAGCGCAGGTATAACGCGTAGTGCTCCGGGTGGTACTTGAGTTCGAGCATGCGTGCCTCCAGCCGGTCATGGCGCGCATGGGCGCGGCGCTGCGAACGGTTGGCGACAAAGTCCGCAGTGACGATGCGCACCGGCACGCAAGCTCGGCAATGATCGCAATAGGGACGGTAGGTAAAGGCGCCGCTGCGGCGGAAGCCGACCTTGACGAGCTCGCTGTAGACCTGGCTGTCGATGGCATGGCTCGGCGTCGCGACCTGCGAGCGCGCAAGCTTGTCGGGCAGGTAGCTGCACGGGTAGGGCGCCGTCGCGTAGAACTGCAATACCGAGAAGGGCAGGTCGTTGAGCTGAGTCATCGCCGGTTTGTTTATCGCACTGGCGCCAGGTGCCAGTGCGCCGGAACCGGGGGATAGTGTATCAATTCCCGCAGCCGGCGCGTGAAATCGGTACGCGCTATTTCGCGCGCCCCGAAAGAGGCAAGGTGGCCCGTATTCATCTGGCAGTCCACCAGACCGAAACCCCAGCGCTCGAGCTGGCGCACCAGCGTGAACAGCGCGACCTTGGAGGCGTCGGTGGCGCGCATGAACATGGATTCGCCGAAGAAGGCGCGCCCCAGGGCCACACCGTACAGGCCGCCGACCAGTTCGCCATCCAGCCAGGTTTCCACGCTGTGCGCGATGCCCGCCCGGTGCAATCCGCAATAGGCTTCGACCATGGGTGCAGTGATCCAGGTGCCGGCCTGATCCCGCCGTGGCATGCGGCAATTCTGCATTACGTCGCGAAATACGGTGTCGGCGCGGACTTCGAAGCGGGTCGTGCGCAGGGTCTTGGCCAGCGACCGTGAAACTTTCAGCTCGTCAGGGAACAGCACCATGCGCGGGTCGGGACTCCACCAGAGTATCGGCTGGCCTTCGCTGAACCAGGGGAAAATGCCGCTGCCGTAGGCTTCGACCAGCCGTGCCGCCGAAAGGTCACCGCCCGCGGCAAGCAGGCCATTGGGCTCCGCGGCGGCCTGTTCGACCGGCGGGAAATCCTCGTCCTCCCCGAGCCAGGGAATCAACTGACGTTCGTTGGCCGGCCGCTGCCCGCGAAGCTCAGAAGAACTTGTCCGGATTCTTGCTGATCAGACCGCAGGCCACGCGCGCGCCGGAATTGCCGGCCGGCTGGGACTTCAGGTCATCCGCGCCGGCGTGCACGATCACGGCCCGGCCGGTGACGCTGTTGGGCTCGGTGCCCAGCGAAATGCCGCCGACTTCGACCGACATCTGCGCGTACCCGTTTGCATCGGCCTTCAGGTTGCCAAGGTCGCCGCCATGGCGCGTTGTGCCGGCGGGCCCGCCGTGCAGGGATGAGGAAGGATTGAAATGGCCGCCGGCGCTGGAACCGTCCGCAGCACTGCAATTGCCCTTCTCGTGGACATGGATGCCATTTGTGCCATTGGGCTTGAGGCCGTTAATCTTGGCTTCGACCAGCACCATGTCGCCCTTCTGGGTGAAGTTGACGGTGCCGCTGACCGAATTGCCCTTGGTTGGGGCCAGAATCGCGGTTGCGGACTGTTTCTTGCTGAAGATATTGCTGTTGCCGCTGCAAGCCGCCAGCAATGCACAGCCAACGATCAAAATCCAGACGGATTTCATTGCGTTCTCCCGATTGATGCCGAGGCGTGGTGCGCCGAAAACAGGGCGTTATTTAGCACTCGCCTTCCGAGGTGTCAAATCAATACCGAGCGCAAGCATCGCCGGCCGCTCAGCGCAGTACCGTAAAATCCACCCGCCAAAGGCAAACACGGATGATTTCAGCCCGATGACCTCCGTTTCGACACTGGTTCGCGCGCACGGCCCCGACTCGCCTTCGGAGTGGGCTGCACGCTGGGCCCACGCTATTGCGCCACACGGCGCGGTGCTCGATCTTGCCTGTGGCAGTGGCCGCCACAGCCGCTTTCTCGCCGGATTGGATTTCCAGGTTTGCGCCGTCGATTGCGACCAGCGGGCGCTCGATGCCCTGGGCGGCGTAACGGGCCTTACAGTGCGCCACGCCGACCTGGAAAGCGGCGCCTGGCCGCTCGACGGTTTGCAATTCGACGGCATCGTTGTCACCAACTATCTGCACCGGCCGCTGTTTCCCCGCATTCTCGACGCCCTGGCACCTGACGGCGTGCTCATCTACGAAACCTTCGCCGCCGGCAACGAACGCTTTGGCAGGCCGTCGAATCCGGATTTCCTGCTGCAGCCGGGCGAACTGCTTGACGTCGTTCGCGGCCGCCTGCGTGTAGTCGCGTTCGAAGAGCTGGAAGTTGCGCCGCCAAGACCGGCATGCATTCAACGCATCTGTGCCTGCGCCTTGCCCGCGCGAGTGTGATGCGCATGCGACAGGAGGAATCGGTTAAAATCCGGCTTTCTTGTTGAGGAAAGCCGCCATGCTAAAGGGCAGCCTCGTCGCCATCGTCACCCCCATGTTCGAGGACGGCAGTCTGGATCTGCCAGGATTGCGTGCCTTGATCGACTTTCACATCCATGAAGGCACCAACGGGATCGTCATCGTCGGCACCACCGGCGAATCGCCGACCGTGGATTTCGAAGAGCATTGCCTGCTGATCCGTATTGCAGTTGAACATGCGGCCGGACGCGTGCCTGTCATCGCAGGCACCGGCGCGAATTCCACCCGCGAGGCGATTGAACTGTCCGCTTACGCCAAGCAGGCCGGCGCCGGCATGGGCCTGTCGGTCGTGCCTTACTACAACAAGCCGGCCCAGGAGGGCCTGTACCGCCATTTCCGCGCCATCGCCGAGGCGGTGGATATGCCGCAGATCCTGTACAACGTGCCCGGGCGCACCGTTGCTGACATGCAAAACGACACGGCAATGCGGCTCGCACAGGTGCCCAACATCGTCGGTATCAAGGATGCCACCGGCAACATGGAGCGCGGGGCGGAACTGCTGCGCCGGGCGCCGAAGAATTTCGCCGTCTACAGCGGCGACGACGGCACCGGACTGGCGCTGCTGATGCTGGGTGCGCATGGCGTGATTTCCGTCACTGCCAATGTCGCGCCGCGCCTGATGCAGGAAATGTGTGCCGCGGTTTTTGCCGGAGATTTTGCCCGGGCAAGGGCGCACAACAACAAGCTGCTCGGGCTGCATCGCCACCTGTTCGTCGAGGCCAATCCGATACCGGTCAAGTGGGTGCTGCAGCAGATGGGCCTGATGGAAGGAGGCATCCGGCTGCCGCTGACGCCGCTGTCGTCTTCTTTCCATGATCTGCTGCGCGGCGCGATGGAGCAGGCCGACATCAAGACCGCCGTTTCGATGTCCGCCATGTCCAAGTGAAGCCGTAGCCAAGTGAACCCGTTGCGACCAGGATGGTCGCAGCCTAGATTGGAAGATTCCCACGCATGAATTCATCGCAGTTACTGGCCGCCGCAATGACGGCGGTGCTCGCACTGGCCGGTTGCTCGGGTACCTTGCTCGAAGGCAAGAAGATCGACTACAAATCGGCAGGCAACGTCAAACCGCTCGATGTCCCGAAAGACCTGTCGACGCCGCCGACCAGTGATCGCTACAACATTCCGGAAGCGAGTTCGGGGTCGGCAACGGCTTCCGAGTATGCAGCCGAGGGGCAAGGAAAGGGTTCCAGCGCGACACCGGGTCCGACGCCCGTGCTGCCGCAGCAGGACAAGATCCGTTTTGAGCGCGCCGGCAGCCAACGCTGGCTGGTGGTCGATGCGGAGCCGGAGGCGTTGTGGCCTGTCATCAAGGAATTCTGGCAGGACAACGGTTTCCTGATCGATATCGAGTCGCAGCAGACCGGAATCATGGAAACCGATTGGGCGGAGAACCGCGCCAAGATTCCGGGCAGTACGATACGCAATCTGCTGACCAGGTTCCTGGACAGCGCTTATTCCTACCCGGAACGCGATAAATTCCGCACGCGTCTAGAGCGTAGCCCGAATCCCGGTTCGACAGAGGTCTACATCAGCCATCAGGGCATGGCGGAGATCAATATCTCCAAAGACCGCTACACGGAGAAAACCGTCTGGCAGGTCAGGCCCGTCGATCCGGATCTCGAGGCGGCGATGCTGTCGCGCATGGCGATCCGGCTGGGCGCACGCGACGAACAGATGCAGGCCCAGGCGAAAGCACCGGAACAACCGAAAGCGACCATTTCCAAAAACGGCGAACTGCCGGAAGCGCTGTTGCTGGTGGACAGTTTCGATCGTGCCTGGCGGCGCGTCGGCCTTGCGCTGGATCGCGTCGGATTTACCGTTGAGGATCGCGACCGCTCGAACGGGCTGTATTACGTACGCTATGTCGATGCCGATGCGGCAGACAAGGCGGAGAAGGGGTTCTGGTCGAAGCTGGCGTTCTGGAGCAGCGACAAAGCGAAGAAAGACGAGCAGTATCGCATCAGTGTGGCCGGTGCGACCCAGGGCACGGAGGTCAAGGTGCTCGATGGCAAAGGCGTGAAATCCAGTTCGCCGACGGCAGGACGCATCCTCTCGCTGCTGCAACAGGAGTTGAAATAGTCATCGATCCGCTGCAGACGAGATCCGCATTCTGAATGCGGTTCGCGTCTCTCGGCAGCGGCAGCCAGGGTAATTCGCTCGTCGTCGAAGCGGGCGTTACGCGCGTGCTGCTCGATTGCGGCTTCGGCCTGGCCGCCACCGTAGCCAGGCTCGCCCGCCTCGGGCTCGTTCCTGAAGACATCGGCGCCATCGTCGTGACCCATGAGCACGAGGATCACATCGGCGGTGTTGCGCGCCTGGCTCGCCGCCACGGCATCCCGGTATGGCTAACACCCGGAACCCTTTCCGGTTTCGAGGCGTTGTTCGCGGGCGTGGCCGACGTCAGGATGATCCACAACTACGAAGTCTTTGCGGTTGGCGACGTGCAAATCGAGCCGTTCCCGGTGCCGCACGATGCCCGTGAACCGGCGCAGTTCGTTTTCGGCGACGGGGCGAGCCGGCTCGGTGTGCTGACCGATGTGGGTTGTTCCACCAGGCATATCGAAGCGACGCTGAGCGGCTGCGACGCCCTGGTCCTGGAATGCAACCACGACGCGGAAATGTTGCGCACGAGCAGCTATCCGCAAAGATTGCGCGAGCGCATCGCAGGCCGCTTCGGCCACCTCGACAACAGTGCCGCCGCCAAATTGTTGGGCAGCCTGGACAATAGCAGGCTCAAGCATCTGGTCGCGGCGCACCTGAGCCAGGAAAACAATCATCCTGACCTGGCGCGCGCTGCGCTGTCGGCGGTGATGAATTGCGCGCCGGAATGGATTGGAATCGCGGACCAGGGCGAGGGCTTGGCCTGGCGCGAAATAATCTAGCAATTGGCGGTCCGCAAAAAGAAAAAGCCGGTCGAAGACCGGCTTTTTTTATCGCCAGACCCGAAATTACTTTTTCTCTTCGGGCTTTTTGTCCGTCGCTGCAGGAGCGGCCGGGGCCGCGGTGTCGGCGGGCTTGGCCGCGTCGGCGGCAGCGGGTGCCGGTACAGCGGCGGGTGCGGGAGTCGGTGCAGCAGGCGCGGGGGCCTGTTCCTTCTTGCCGCACGCAGTCAAGGTAATGGCGAGGAGGGCTGAAACGAGAAGCGTACGATTCATTATTGGTTGGTCCTGGATGATGGTGACAGAGGATTGGATTGCGGAGAAAAAAATAACGGTGCCCCGAAATCCGGCGCGGATTCTAGCAGAATCCGCCACCGCTGCTACAAAATGTAACGGTGGAATAAATACGCGCGGTCAAAGTCCCAGCGTCGTCGCCGAGACCGCCGGCGATGAGGCCTCCCAGATTTCCGAAAAACGTTCGATGAACGTGTGCGTTTGGATCGGGTCGTCGATGCCCGACAGGCCCTTCATTTCGTCGAAGTGGAAGCGGTGCACGAAGCAGCGGTCATCGACGATGACGAAAGGATCGTAGACCAGTTTGGCAGAAGGATGGGTCTCGTTAATGCTGATCGCGTGCCCGTAGGTGCGCAGGAGATTGAATATGCGCGGGCAGTTGCGATCCATCGTCCCGGTATCATGCACCACGATCTGCAGGGTGTTGCGACGGCTCGCGAGCAGGAACCGGCGCAGCAACTCGATGCGGCGTGAGGAGTTGTATTCCCTGCCCAGCGCGTTATCGAATATGCGGATCTTGTTCGAGGCCTTCTGCAGGACCGTATCGATTGCCGTTTCGTATTCGGCATTGCCGAAGATCTGCGTGTGCTGCGGTTTGGGTTCGTCTGCCATTGGCGTCAGCTTGCCTGACCGGGTCCGGACAAATAAATATAACCGGCGCGATACCAGCGGTAAAGCAGGTCGGCGGCCGGCCCGTTTGGCTGAATGAGCCGGCCAGGCAGCCGGCGCGCGTTGGCGAGCCGGCGCAGCGGCGTTGCCGTCGCCTTGTCAATTTTATGCGCCTCGCCGTTGATGAAAAGCTTGGCGCTGCCGTAGAGCATCAGCGAGGCCAAGGCAAGTTCCACGCCTCGGCGCCTGGCCACGCCCGAGAATGCCATTGCTGAAAGCGGTTTGCGCGGCGATGCAAACACCACCTGCGGCTTGGGTTCGGTCAGGTAGCTGCCCAGAAATTCGGTCACGTCACGTTGCGTCCAGTTTATTTCGCCGACGATGCGTTCGACCTTGGCGACCATGTCCGCGCCGAGCAGGGCCGGACGGGATTGCACGGCTAAATCCGGATCGGCATAGCGACCGCTTTCGGTCAGCCTTTCCTCCAGAAAAATCAGGAACTGGGACATCAATTCCCGGTGCGACGGTGCGCGAAATCCGATCGAATAGGTGTAGCAAGTGTCCAGCGCAACGCCGTCGTGTGCAAATTCGGGCGGCAGGTACAGCATGTCGCCCGCGTGCATAAGGCATTGTCCGTCGGGCGAAAAGCGCTTGAGGATTTTCAGCGGCGCATTTTCCAGCACGGTCAGGTCGCGTTGCCGGCCTACCCGCCAGCGCCGCTGGCCCGGACCTTGCAACAGGAATACGTCGTAAGAATCGAAATGTGCACCGACGCCGCCCCCTGCAGGGGCGTAACTGAGCATCAGATCATCGAGCCGGCTGTAGGGGATGAAATTGAAATTCGACAACAACTGTCGCGCCGCGGGCAGCCTTTGCTCAAGGCCCTGCACCAGAAGCGTCCAGTTGCGCCGCGGCAGCCTGGAAAACCGCTTGCGCTCGAAGGGGCCGTGTTCGACGCTCCAGCGCCCATCGTTGCGCACGACCAGCCGCGATTCGCAGTCGTCGCGGGCGGCCAGTTCGATCATGCCATCGAGATCGAGTATGCCGTCGAAACCGGGCAGCGCACCGCGCACGAGCAGCGGTTGCTTTTGCCAGTGCTGCCGCAGAAATGCCGGGGCGGTCAGGCCGCCGAGGAGTCGCTTTTTCACGACGGCCATTTTATCGCCCCGAATCCGGGAAGGCGCGACATTCGCGCATTTGAAATCGGTTAGAATCCGCCCTGATTGCGATCGGAGTTGTTCATGCTGAAAGTAGGTCAATCTGCACCCACCTTCGATCTGCCTGATGGCGACATGAATCTGGTGAGTTTGAACGGCTATCGCGGCGTCAACAACGTCGTGCTGTATTTTTATCCCAAGGACGATACGCCGGGCTGCACGCTGGAAGCGATCGATTTCAGCGATCTTCAGGACGAATTCCTCAATCTCGACACTGTGGTGCTGGGTGTGAGCATGGACGATTGCATGAGCCACGGCGCTTTCCGCGACAAGCATGGACTTGCAGTGCAACTGCTGGCAGATGCCGAAGGGGAAGTCTGCGAACAGTACGGTGTATTGCAGGACAAGGACCTGGAAGGGAATGCGAGGAAGCGGTGCATCGTGCGTTCAACTTTCGTCATCGACAAAAGCGGAACGCTGCGACATGTCCTCTACAGGGTCAACGCGCGCGGACACGCGTCCAATGTTTTAAACCTGGTCAAGGAGTTGAAGTGAGCATGCAGATCGGCAAGGATACGGTAGTGTCTCTGAACTATGAGCTGTCGGACACCAGCGGCAAGGTAATCGAAAAAACAAAGGCGCCCATCACCTATCTGCACGGCGGATACGATGGCATTTTCCCGTTGGTGGAAACCGCCTTGCAGGGTAAAGGCGTAGGCGACAAATGCAAGGTGACCCTCGAGCCGGACGACGCCTTCGGGGAATACGAGGCAGACATGGTGCGCACCGAGCCGAAGAACCTGTTCCCGGAAAATATTTCAGTCGGCATGCAGTTCGAAGGCGCCACAGAAGGCTCCGACGACTACACCCTCTACACGGTCAAGGAAATCAGGGGTGAGGATGTCGTTGTCGACGGCAACCATCCCCTGGCGGGACAGACGCTGGTGTTTTCGGGCATCGTCACGGGAGTGCGGGCTGCCACGCACGAGGAACTCCATCACGGCCACGTGCACGGTCCGGAAGGACATCATCATTGAGCGTTTGCCGGCGCGCTGCGCCGGCGGCGTTCCTGCTTTTCAGCCGTCGCGTTTGCCGGTGAGGATGCGTATCATCGGTTCGTAGGCGCTCTCGCGGGAGAAGCGCCAGCTCGCGACCAGCAGCGCGGCAACGGTAAAGCCAGCGAGCACGGCAATGTCAGTAGAGGCCGCGAAATCCGCTCCCATCCCAGAAGGAAGCACCCCGAGCACGGCGTGCTTGAGCAGGTCCACACCGTAGGTATAGGGATTGGCCAGGGCCACCGCCTTGAGCGCAGCGGGCAGGCGGTTCACCGGATACAACGATCCGGAGAGGAAAAATACCGGAAAGATCACGAAATTCATGATGGCCGCGAAATTATCCAGCGTGCGGGTGAAGGCGGCCACCAGCATGCCGATGCCGGCGCACGCCGCCGATGTGGCCAGCAATGCCAGCGCGAGCAGGCCGAAGCGCATGTGCGCATCCAGATAGCCGAGCAGAGCGAGCAGAACCAGCAGCAGCGAGGCTTGCAGGAGTGCGGCCAGCGCGGCCGCCAGCATCTTGGCGACGACGATCCAGTAGTGGGGGAAGGGCGCCATGATGAGCATGCGCATCACGCCGGATTCTTTGTCGTACACCATGGTCAGCGCCGCGAGCATGGCACCGAACAGCATCGTCATGCCCAGTACGCCCGGGACAAGGAATTGCTGGTAGCTGACCCCGCCCGCCTGCTGCAGGACAGCGCCGAAACCCGCACCGATCACGAACAGCCAGATCAGGGGACGCACCATTGCGGAGACCAGCCGGGTGCGCTGCCTGACCATGCGCACCACCTCGCGCTCCAAAACCGCGTAGACCGGCCGCCAATGCGCCATCAGGCTTTTCCTTCCGCGACCCACAGGAATACGTCGTTGAGATTCGGCTGTCGCCAGCGCAGTGCGCTGACCTGGATACCCGGTTCGGTTTGCAGGCCAGCGAGGCGGCTGACGTCATCGTGCGCATAACGGAAATGGGCGACATTCCCGTCGCGCAGGTGGTTTCCAAGCGAGGGCATCAATCGTTGGGCCAGCGCTTCGACGTCCGGGCTTTCAATTTCGACGATATAACGTCCGAGGCTCGCGATCAACTCGGCCGGTGAGCCGCTCTGCACGAGCTTGCCGTTCTTGATGAAGGCCACGCGGTCGCAACTGTCCGCCTCTTCCAGATAGTGCGTAGTGAGCAGCACGGTCATGCCGGTCTGCTCGCGCAGATTCTCGATGAAGCGCCAGATCTTGCGGCGGTTCGGCAGGTCGAGCCCGATCGTCGGTTCGTCGAGGAAGAGAATCTTCGGGTGATGGATGACGCCGCGTACGATATCGAGCGCGCGGCGCATGCCACCGGAGAGCGATCCCACCGGCCGGTTGCGTTTTTCCTCGAGTCCGAACAACGCGAGGAGTTCCGCGGAGCGTTCCTCGATGACTTTGGCGGGCAGGTCATACAGCAGCCCCGCGAAGCGCAGGTTTTCCGCAATGGACAAGGTCCGGTCGAGTGCCGATTCCTGGAACACCAAGCCGATCGAAGCGCGCGTCGCTACTGCGTCGCGCACGACGTCGTTGCCGAATATTTTCGCGCTGCCGCTGTTCGGGCGAATCAGCGTAGCCAGCATGTGGATCGTTGAAGTCTTGCCGGAGCCGTTTGGCCCGAGCAGCCCGAAGAACTGCCCTGCGGGAATATCGAGATCAAGGCCGTCGACGGCAAGTACATCGCCGTAACGCTTGACGAGTCCGCTGGCGTTGACGGCCAACTGGATGGCGGGCGCCGGATTCATGGCGCGACAGTTTGGACTAGGCGGGCGTCTTGCTCAAGGCGCGAGAGTTCTTGTCATCCCTGAACAGGATCGGCTTGACTTCGGCTTTGGGCGACACCGGCAACTGCGCCTGGTCGACGACTTCGGTAACCAGATGGTGCAGCGGCGACAAGCCGCAGACCGGATCCGTGTTGGTCGCATCGCCGGTCAGCATGTAGGCCTGGCAACGGCAGCCGCCGAAGTCCTTGACCTTCTCCGGACAGGAGCGGCACGGCTCCTTCATCCAGGAGTCGCCGCGATAGGCATTGAAACCCGGGGAGTCGTACCAGATCCAGCCCAGGTCATGATCGCGCACGTTGGGGAAAGTCAGTCCGGGAAGCTGACGCGCTTCGTGGCAGGGCAGGGCCAGGCCGTCGGAAGTGACAGTGAGGAACAGCGCTCCCCACCCGTTCATGCACGCTTTCGGACGTTCCTCGTAGTAGTCGGGAACGACGAAAAAGATTTTCATTTTGTTGCCGACGCGCTCACGGAATTTGTTGGTGACTTCCTCGGCGCGCTTGAGTTGCTCGCGCGTGGGCAGTAACTGTTCCCGGTTAACGTAGGCCCAGCCGTAATACTGCGTGTTCGCCAATTCCACATACTCGGCGTTCATCGCTTCGGCCATTTCCAGGATCTGCTGCACGTGATCGATGTTGTGCCGATGCAGGACGCAGTTGAGCACCATCGGGTAGTCGTATTGCTTGATCAGCTTCGCTACTTTCTGCTTCAGCTCGAAAGTCTTCGTGCTTGACAGGAAATCGTTCATTTCACGAGTGGAGTCCTGGAACGAGAGCTGGATGTGGTCTAGCCCTCCCTCCTTGAAGGCGGCGATGCGCTTCTCGCTCAGACCGATGCCGGAGGTGATCAGGTTCGAGTAATAGCCGAGTTTGCGCGCCTCGGTGACCATGATTTCGAGGTCGTCGCGCATCAACGGTTCGCCTCCCGAAAACCCCAACTGGGTGGCGCCGAGTTCGCGGCCCTGCCGCAACACCCGCAGCCAGTCGTCGGTGGTCAGTTCTTCGCCGTAACGCGTGTAGTCGATCGGGTTGTAGCAGAACACGCAGTGCAGCGGGCACTTGTACGTGACTTCAGCCAGCAGCCAGAGCGGATTACCCGGCTTGCTTGGGACGGATCCAGCCTTTTCCATGTACATGCTCCAGGAATCCCATGACGTCCCCTTTCAGGTCCATACCGGGAAATGCGGTTTGCAAATCTTCAATGATGCCGCGTACAGTCAATTTGCCGTCGATGCGCTTCATGATTTCGCCGGAACTGCCGGGCAGTTTGACCATGCCCTCCGGATAGAGCAGGACGAAGCCCTGTTGCGCCGGTTCCCACTGGAAGCGGAAATGGCGCTGCAGCTCGAACACTGTATCGTCGGTGAACGGGGTTGTTTCAGACATATTTCGTGGCGCCGATGCCGTAGTTGATCTGCATTGCGTCGAGCATGCTCCACAGCACGTCGAGTTTGAACTGCAGGATGCCCAGCGCACGCTCCTGTTCCGCGCGGGTCTTGAAATACTCGAGCGTGATCTGCAGGCCATGCTCAACATCGCGGCGCGCTTCCGACAGGCGCTTGCGGAAGTAGGCATAGCCCTCCGCATCGATCCACGGATAATGCTGCGGCCAGTTCTCCAATCGCTTCTGGTGGATCTCCGGAGCGAACAATTCAGTCAGCGACGAGCACGCGGCTTCCTGCCAGGGCGCGCGTCGGGCGAAGTTGACATAGGCATCCACGGCGAAGCGCACACCGGGCAAAACATATCTCAGTGAAGTGACATCATCGCGTTTCAAGCCACAGGCTTCGGCCAATCGCAACCACGCCTCGATGCCGCCTTCCTGCCCTTCGATACCGTCGTGGTCGATGATGCGCTGGATCCATTTCCGGCGCTGGTCGCGATCGGGCATGTTGGCGAGCACTGCGGCATCCTTGACCGGAATGCTGATCTGATAATAGAAGCGGTTGTAAACCCAGCCCTGCACCTGCTCCTTCGTGAACTTGCCGCTGTTCATGGCGATATGGAACGGGTGGTAGATATGGTAGCGCTTGCCCTTGGCACGCAGTTCGGCTTCGAATTCCTGCTTGCTCCACGGCAGATCGTCGGCGGCACCCATGTTCTTCTCCGGTCAGAGCTTCACGTCCATGCCGTCGAACGCGACTTCGATTCCCGCGCTGGCCAGCTGCCTGCGCTCGTCGGAGTCTTCATCGAGGATGGGGTTGGTGTTGTTGATGTGAATGAGGATCTTGCGCGACGCCTTCAGCGGCTTCAGCACTTCGATCATGCCGCCGGCGCCCGATTGCGGCAGGTGGCCGATGTCGCGCGCGCGTTTCTTGGAAAGTCCCAGTCCGATCATTTCGTCGTCCGTCCAGAATGTGCCATCGACCATCAGGATATCGGCTTCTTCCAGAAACGGCTTCAGGTGAGGTTCGATTTCCCCCAAGCCGGGGGCGTAGAACAATACCTTGCCGGAGCGCGGGTCGGCGATGCGCATGCCGATGTTGTCACCCTCAAGCGGGTTGTCGCGATGCGGAGAATAGGGCGGCGCATTGCTCTTCAGCGGCACCGCGGTGAACTTGAGGTCTTCCGCACCGATGACGGGGAAGCTGTTCCCGCGTTCGGTCGGAACCTTGTGCCAGTGGACCCCGCAATAGTGTCCGAGAATCTTGAACAGGGGATTGCCGGTACTCAGATCTTCGCGGGCCATCTCGGTGCAATAGATTTCCAGCGGGCGTCCCTCACGCAGCATCAGCAAGCCGGTGGTGTGGTCGATCTGCGCATCCATCAACACCACCGAACGGATGGCCGTATCGCGAATGGCGCGTGCGGGTTGCAGTGCCGCAAAACCCTTGTATTGCGCCAGCAGGTCCGGTGAGGCGTTGAACAACACCCAGTTGACGTCGTCTGCGCTGACCGCGATGGAAGATTGCGTCCGCGGCGTGGCGCGCAGGCTGCCTTTGCGAACGCCGTCGCAGTTGCGGCAATTGCAGTTCCACTGCGGGAAGCCGCCGCCGGCTGCGGCACCCAATACCCTTATTCTCATGGCGTCAATTCGTTGTAAGCCTTGCAAGAAAGACAAAAGCCCCATGAAGGGGCTTTTGTCCAAGCCCAACGCTGATGAATTAGCGGTTGGCGATGTACATCGTGACTTCGAAGCCGAAACGCATTTCGGTGTACTCAGGCTTGGTCCACATAATTTTTCTCCAAAAGTTTAGGTTGTAAAATCAGCGGGATGTTCCCCGACGCTGCCGAACTACCGGCTGCTTGACTGCTGAGTTGGCCAATGCAACCTTGCCCAGCGAGTCACATCTATTCTGCGCAATACGCGAGCTTCTGGCCCTACGAAAATCACCAAATCTGCGTCATGATTTTCATTAGTCTGGGTGTTCAAACTTTACTTACCTCAATGGCTTGCACTACCCTTCGAACATGTCAGACGCCGCCCTCGACAGAGGACTCTATTTCCCTACTTCCATGACCGACTGGTACCGCGAGCGCTCTTTCAGAGTGGCCTTTGCGGTGTCCGTGGTGATTCATGCGGTTCTGATCGCCTTTATACCCGGTTTTCGTTCCGTCTCGATCGAAACGCCAAAGGTGATGGAGGTTGAGATCATGGCGCAAGAAGCGCCGCCGATTCCTCGTGTCCAGGAAAAGCCGGTCGTGCCGCCGAAAGCGGTCGAACCGAGAATAGAGCCGAAGCCCGAATCGCTAGTGCAAAAGCCGCAACCTGAGCCGATTCCCGGACCCGTCGTGAAACAAGCATTGCCTGAGCTCCCGCCCGTTCCCCGATCGGAAATCATCCGGGCCACACCGCGCGCCGAGCCAAAGCCGGAGTTTGTGGTGCCGAAGCCCGAATTGCGCCCGGAACCCAAAGCCGAACCCAAACTCGAATCCAGACCCGAGCCGAAGATCGAGCCGCGGCCCGAGCCGCCGCCCCTGGCACGAGTGGAGCCGCGACCGGAGCCGCGACCGACGCCAACGGTAGAACCCCGGCCAGAGCCACGCATCGAGCCCAGGGCTGAGGTTCGGCCGGAAATAAAGCCGGTTCCGAGCGAAACGCCTCCACCTGTCGTTCAGCCTCGCGTCGAACCGTCTATTGCCGCGCCAACCGCCGCGCGTCCCGCGCCCGCTCCCGTGGCGGTACAACCCCCGCCCGTCGTCGCCCCGCAGCCCAAAGCGATCGATGAAAGTCGTGAGCGCACGTTGAGGGATCAATATCAGCAGATCATCTCGGCGCGGATCAAGCAGTTCGAAGAGTATCCACCGGTTGCGAAGCGGCGTCACTGGGAGGGGACCACCGTGGTTCAATTGCGCCTGAGTCCCGACGGCATGGTGACGGATATTTCGGTTGTGGAGAAAAGCGGCCACGAAATCCTCGATGAGGCGGCCGTGAACATGATCCGCAGGGCATCGCCATTGCCGGCCCCGCCGGAAGGTCTGCGCGGGCGGGATCAAACCGTCCTCGTTCCGATCAAATTCAAACTCGAATCCTGAGCTTCCAAATTTCCCGGCCATGGCCGCAGACCAGAATCAGGCCGACGGCGCTGCGTTATATCCGCAGCTGGAGCCTTATCGCCGCGACTGGCTTGAGGTGGGCGGCGGACATCGGGTTTATTTCGAGGAGAGCGGAAATCCCGAAGGGTTTCCGGTACTTTTTGTGCATGGCGGACCGGGCAGCCAGTCGCGTCCCGCGCACCGCCGATTTTTCGATCCTGCATTTTTCCGCATCATCCTGTTCGATCAGCGCGGTTGTGGCCAGAGTACGCCACGTGGTTCCCTGGCCGACAATACGACGGCGCATCTGATTGCCGACATGGACGGGTTGCGCCGCCACCTTGGCGTGGAGCACTGGCTGCTGTTTGGCGGTTCGTGGGGCAGCACGCTGTCGATGGCCTATGCGGTGGTGCACGCGGATCGGGTTGCCGGCATGATATTGCGCGGCGTATTCCTCGGCAGTCGCGCGGAAGTGGACTGGTTCCTGTCCGGCGTGCGCAACATTATTCCCGAGGCGTGGGCGGAGTTTGCCGGCGGTGCGGACCAGCCCCTTGTGCAGCATTACCGCAGACTTATCGACAATCCGGCGGAAGGAATCGCCGCTGCAGCCGCCAGGCGCTGGAATGACTACGAGGCGAGGGTCATGGATCCTGCCAATCCGTCTGCGTCAGCAGGGACGGCTTCCGCGCCGGAGGTTCTGGCTAGCGTGAAAGTCCAGTTGCACTATCTCGCCAACGAGTTCTTTCTGCGTCCCGAGGAATTGCTCGATAATCTATGGAGAATACCGAACCTGCCCGTGATCATCGTGCAAGGAAGAATGGACCTTGTCTGTCCCCCCTTGACCGCATTCGCCGTGGCGCGTGGCATCGGCAACGTGGAATTGTGCATGGTCGCAGACGGCGGCCATTCGGCTTTGCAGCCGCAAATGGCGGCACAATTGAGTGCGGCGACGCGGCGCATTCAAACCCGCATCAGGCGCTGACCCGATGCGCAACCTGAGCTTGCGCTTTCGCATCAACGTGGTCATCACGCTTGTGATCGTGGCCTTCGTCATTGCAACCGGCAATCTGCTCATCGAAGAAACCCGGCGATCCATCCGCGAAGAAATGGAGGCGGGAACGCGGATCACCGCGCAATTGCTCGAAACGGTCATTGTGAACACCCGCCCGAATATTCAGGACGCACCCCACAATCAGGTCTTGTTGTCCTTTCTGCAACGCGTGGGCCGGGTCAGGGCAAACGAAATCCGGCTCTACGATGAAAACGAAAAGCTCCTTTACACTTCTCCGCCGCCCGTCTATAAGCGCGGCCGGTGGGCGCCGCAGTGGTTTACCGGACTTGTTCGTCCCAAATTGAGCGACTACCGCTTGAACCTTTCCAATGGAAGCGTGGTGATCACGCCCGACCCGTCGCGTTCCGTGCTGGATGCGTGGGATGACCTCAAGCAGTTTTTTTGGCTGATTCTCGGATTCTTCGTGCTCGTGAATGTCATCGTATTCTGGCTGCTTGGGCGGTCACTGCGGCCCGTCGGAAAAATTCTTGGGGGATTGTCCCTGATGGAAAAGGGGCGGTTTGAGACGCGGTTGCCGATGTTCGGTTCGCCCGAATTCGATTCCATCGGTCAGGTTTTCAACCGCATGGCGCAAACCCTGGAAGAGAGCCTCGCCGAAAACCGGCGGCTGGCGCTGGTGGCGACGCAATCCAGCGATGCGATCATCATTCACGATCTCGAGGGCCGGATTTCATTCTGGAATCCTGCTGCAGAACGGATGTTCGGCTATCGGGTGGAGGATATCGTCGGGCGTTCCGCCACATTGTTGACTACGCCCGATCGGCAGGGTGAATTGCAGGAAAATCTTGATACGGTGAAGCGGCGCGTCCTGATCGAGATGATAGAAACCCAGCGTGTTAGCAAAGACGGGCGGGTGGTCGACGTCGCCCTCTCCGCGGCACCACTGGTCGATCCCGTAAGCGATGAGGTGATCGGTGAAATCTGCAGCATGCGCGACATCACGGAGCACAAGCTCGCGCAGCAGGCCGAACTCGAGCTGGAGCAGAACCGCCAACTGACCCACGCGATCCAAAGCAGGCTGGAAGAAGAACGCCGCAGTATCGCGCGCGAACTTCACGATGAACTCGGGCAATGCGTTACGGCGATCAAGACCATCGGCACGGCGATAGCCAATCGCACGCAGGACAGTTCGCCCGACGTCCATGCCAACGCACTGACAATCGTGTCCGTCGCTTCGCACATCTATGATGTCGTGCACGGTATCATTCGCCAGCTCCGGCCGACCGCGCTCGATCATCTGGGGTTGAGTGAAACACTGAAGGATTTCGTCTCGGCGTGGCGTGACAGGCATCCGGAAATCGTGTGCGAGCTGCAACTCGACGGTGCAATCGAGGGAATGGGAGAGACCATCAACATTACCGTGTATCGCATCGTCCAGGAGTGCCTGACCAACGTCGCTCGCCACGCTGCCGCGACCCGTTCGGATATTCACGTGACGAGGATCAACGATTCCCGGCACCGGGACGTCGTGAAAGTGGCCGTGCACGACAATGGCAAAGGATTTGCGCAGCGGCGCGAACGGGAGGCCACCCGCTTTGGTCTCATTGGCATGCGCGAACGCGTGCAGGCGCTCAACGGTGAATTCAACATCGACAGCCGACCGGGGGAGGGCGTAACGGTAACCGCGGTCATCCCGGTGCGGATCCCCGGGTCCGGTTATCCTGGCGCCGCAACCGGCTAGCAGAAGGAATCAAATTGGAGAGCAAATTGGCAATCGGGAACATCAGCGTGATGCTTGTCGACGATCACGCCGTCGTGCGCATGGGCTTTCGATTGCTTCTGGAGGGGTCGTCGGACATCCGAGTGGTGGCCGAGGCCGAAAGCGGGGAAGAGGCCTGCCGCAAATATCCCGAAGTCAGGCCGGACGTTGTGGTCATGGACATTTCCATGCCCGGAATCGGAGGCCTCGAAGCGATCGATCGCATCCTGGCGCGCGAGCCCACAGCGCGCATCCTGGTCCTGTCAGCACACGAAGATGCGATGCATGCGCGCAGGGTGCTGAAGGCGGGCGCGGCGGGCTATCTCACCAAGCGCAGTGCGGCGGAAGCCCTCATGCAGGCAATCCGCCAGGTGCGCCAGGGTAAGACATTTCTCGAGCCGGAAATTGCGCAGCAGCTTGCCATGCACCAACTCAATGGTGAGCGCAATCCACTCGACATGCTGAGCGAAAAGGAATTCAAGGTCTTCCTTTCCCTGGCCAAGGGCCAGTCGGTTGCTGATATCGCGGGAGTCATGTCGCTTAGCCCTCGCACCATCGGTACCCACCTCTACAACATCAAACAGAAGCTGGGTGCTTCGAATTCCGCTGAACTGGCCATCATTGCCATTCGCGCCGGACTCATAGAACCTTGATTAAGCGGAATTATTCAGATTCTTGGGGCTGCCCCAAATCTAATGAAAATCATGAGTCGGATTTCAGGGTTTTCCGGTGGGGATGGCGCAGGGGTTCACCCAGAATGTGTCTCACGGTCGTGATGAACGGCCCCGATGCCCGAAAAGTGGATTCAACTCTCTAATCTCTCTAAGGAGCTCTACCATGTGGACGAAACCCGAATACACCGAAATGCGCTTTGGCTTTGAAGTCACGATGTACGTGTTCAATCGCTAAATAGCACAGCGCGATCCAAAGGGCTGCTTTCGAGCAGCCCTTTTTTATTTCCTGCGGTACGCTATCGGCGCTCGCGGAACACAAGATAAAATCAAAAAGAGAACAGAACAACATCAAGGGAGGCCGCAACATGCGCGCTGTTTCATTCGAACTGGCACTAAAGCCGGTCTGCGTCGCCGTATTTATTCTGGGTTCGGGTATTTCTGTGGCGCAAGAAGACGCAGTGCGCCTTGCGCCGATTGTGGTTACGCCGACACGCGTGGAGCAGTCGAGCTTCGACTTGCCAACCGCAATCAATTCGATCGACAAGGAAACAATCCAGGAACAACGGCAGGGCGTCAATATTTCGGAGGCGCTGGTTCGTGTGCCGGGAACTGTAGTGCAGAACCGTGAGACCTTTTCCCAGGAGCAGCAGATCATTGTGCGGGGATTTGGCGCGCGCGCCGGTTTTGGCGTACGCGGCGTCAAGCTTCTGGCTGATGGCATTCCGGCAAGTACGCCCGACGGCCAGGGGGGCACAGGCCTATTTGACCTGGAGTCGGCAAAAAGCATAGAGGTATTGCGCGGTCCGTTTTCAGCACTTTACGGCAACCACTCTGGCGGAGTCGTACAGGTATTCACCGAAGACGGACCAGATCGGCCCACCATCACGCCATACTATTCCTTCGGCAGTTATGAGACGTGGAGGGTTGGCCTGAAATTCGGCGGGCAGCTCGGCGACCTGAATTACATTGCCAATGCCTCGCATTTCGAGACCGACGGCTATCGCGACCACAGCTCCGCAATCAAGGACCAGTTCAATTCCAAGTTCAAGGTCAAGCTAAGCGAGTCGACGTCGCTAACCTTCATCGTCAATTACATCAACCAGCCCGACAACGAAGACCCACTCGGACTGACCGCGACCCAGGTACAACAGAACCGGAAGCAGGCGATTCCGGCGGCTTATCAGTTCGAAACCGGCCGCAGTCTAAGCAACCTGCAGACTGGGGCCGTCATCGAGCACGCGCTGACGGACCAGGACCGGCTGCGACTCATTGCTTACGTGGGCAACCGCAAAAATGACGGCAACATCGCGGTCGGCACCAATACCATCACGACCTCGGGTGGCGTAACGGTTCTGGATCGCGATTTTTACGGCTTGGGGGCGAGATGGACCCACAGCACGGATCTCTTGTCGCGACCTTTATCCATTACCTTTGGCGCTGATTACGATTCCGCAACCGATGGCCGCAAGGGTTATGTCAACAACAACGGCGTTGCAACCTTCCTGAAGCGCGACGAGGCCGATTCGGCCGCAAGCGCTGGCGGTTACGTCCAGGCCGAGTGGGCGTTCGCCGAACAATGGAGCGCCAGTGCAGGTTTGCGCTATACCAAGGTCAACTTCGAATCTGACGACCATTACGTCTGCCGCGCGCCGGGCAATGCTTCTGCTCTGCCGATCTGCCCCGGCATCGTCGCGGGAAGCGGAGTCAATCCCGACGACAGCGGGTCGCTGAGTTTCGATGCCTGGACGCCGGTCGCGGGACTGGTGTTCAAGGCGACGCCGACCTGGAATATCTATGCGAACGTCGGCAAGAGCTTTGAGACGCCCACGCTGATTGAACTGGCCTACCGGCCAGACGGTTCGCCCGGATTGAACTTCGGCATGCAGCCGAGTAGCAGCATCCATTACGAAGTGGGCACGAAGATATTCGCTGGCACGAGTACGCTGGTGGAAATGGCGGTTTTCCAGATCGATACGCAAAAGGAAATCGTGGTCGCATCGAACATCGGCGGGCGCCAGGCATTCAAGAATGCTGGGGACACCCAGCGCAGGGGCGTCGAATTGTCGGCGAATTCGCGCTGGGGCCACGGCTTTACGACCTATCTCGCGGCCACATACCTGAATGCGACCTTCGAGGAAGCTTTCACCAGTTGTGCGGGAACGCCTTGCACCGCTTTCACGGTGCCCGCCGGAAACCGAATACCGGCGGTGCCGCGCTACAACGTTTACGGCGATATCGGATGGCGTTACCCGGCTTTGGGTTTTTCGACTGGATTGGAACTGCGCTGGCAGGGAAATGTCCCCGTCAATGATTCCAATTCGGAATTTGCCAACAGCTATTTCGTCGCTGCTGTTCGTGGAGGTTTTGAACAACGTACCAGTGATTGGCGGTTTACGGAATTCGCGCGAGTCGACAACGTGTTCAACGAGCTCTACATTGGCGCGGTCTACGTAAATGACGGCAATGGGCGCTTCTATGCTCCTGCAGCAGAGCGCAACTATACGGTCGGCGTTTCGGCGAGTTATCAATTTTGATCATTGATTCCTGTTCCGAGTCGGACGCAATGCATCGGTAACTCAGCATGGCAACGTAGAGCATTCCTGCGCGATCGAAACTTCCCGCGCGCGTCGGGGCACAAAAAAAGTGCTGGCTGGTTGTCAAAAGGGCCGGTCGCAACTCCGCTTTAGAAGGTAGAACATGAAGAAGTCATACTGGAAGTTCGCGAGCGCCATGTCTGGAATGCTGGTTTCCTGTGCCATAGCCGCTCCATTTGCCTATGTCCCGAACGAGGAGAGCGGAACGATCTCCGTAATCGATACGAGTACGGACCAGGTCGTCAAGGAAATCAAGGTCGGCGACAAGCCGCGCGGCATGGCTGCGTCAATAGATGGAAAGAAACTGTACGTCAGCGATCAGCCGCATAACGCCCTTGTCGTCATCGATCTGGAAATGCTTGAGCGGGTCGGCAGTATTTTTCTCGGTGAATCGCCCGAAGGCGTGAGCATTTCGCCGGACGGGAAATGGGTGGTAGCGGCAGTCGAAGTCAGCAATTCGATTGCGTTCATCAACACTGAAACCAACGAGAAAGAATTCCTGGTCAAGGTGCGTGGGCAGAATCCGGAGCACGCCGTGTTCAGCCCGGATGGAAAATGGGTTTTTTCGAGCGCGGAAGAGGCACATCAGATCGACGTCATCGATGTCGCGCAACGCAAGCAGGTCGCTCAGATCGAAGTCGGCAAGCGCCCGCGCGGCATCGGATTTACGTCGGACGGCAAGACCGCTTACACCGCGTCGGAATTTGCCAGCACGGTCTACGCAATCGACGTGGCTCAGCAAAAGGTGAAGGCGATCATACCGGGTGGTCTATTTTCCAATGGAGTGACGGTACATCCCGATGGTTCGCGCGTGTTCATTTCGAATGGCAAGGATGGAACAGTCTCGATGATCGACACGTCGACCAACAAGATCATAGCGACCATCGAGGTCGGCAAACGGCCGTGGAACATGGCGATTACGCCGGATGGTGGAAAACTCTACGTCGCCAACGGCCGGTCGGATTCCGTTTCGGTAATCGATACGGCGACCAACACGAAGATCAAGGATATTCCCGTGGGCAAACGGCCCTGGGGGGTTGTGATCCGATAGCGCTTGCCTGACATGGAGCGACAGGTAGTTTGGATTGGTTGTTGAAGGGGAGGAGTGGCCTTGGATATCAATAACAGCGGCAGTTCGCGCTACACGACGGCAGCCATCGTTTTTCACTGGATCATCGCGATCCTGGTTCTGACGATGATTGGACTGGGCTTGTATATGACGGACGTTCCCAAGGGGAACCCCGATCGCGCCTTTTTCTTCAACCTGCATAAATCGATCGGCGTCACCACCGCGCTGCTGGTCATCGCGAGGCTGTGGTGGCGGGCAAAAAATCCGCCGCCTGCGCTTCCATCGTCGATGCCTGACTGGGAGGTCCAGGCCTCCAGGATCAGCCACGCGCTCCTTTACATGTGCATCATCGTGATGCCATTGTCCGGGTTTGCCGCCACGCAGTTCACCAAGTACGGTGTGAAATATTTCGGATTGTTCAAGATTCCGCCGATGGGATCGGAGAACAAGGTCGTCTATGATCTGCTCCAAGGTGTTCACGGCGTGACCGCAACGCTGTTGATTGTCCTGGTTGTGATCCATATCCTTGCGGCGTTCAAGCACCTGCTGATCAATCGCGATAAGGTTTTCCAGCGCATGCTGCCTGGAAAATAATGTAGAAAGTCTCTACGGCGGCCCCCGCATTCGGGAGGCCTTTTTTGCGTGCGGCTTGAAGTCCCGAAGTCAAACAGTGTGCACGCAGCAGGATAAAGCTTCATCGTGCAGGCATATTCAGCCTTCTGCTCGTAGAGCCGAATACAGAAAAATTTTCTGAAACCGCCCAAATAAATCGTAAAACCCGAAGCCTTTTCGCATAACTCCTAATTACAATGCTAGTCAGCAGCGGGGCCCGCCCTAGCCACGCATTAGCGGGGCCAAAGAGAGTCGGGTATGGGGGATACATCCCGCCCCGCCTCACGGCGCGACCTACGACAGAAGAAGAGTCGACGCCCAATCTGCGCATTCCATAACTCTCGTAGCCGTGAGGAGCGGCGAGACCATGAGTTCAGAGGACGGTAAGGCGCCCCTCGCGCGCCATTGCCATGGGCGGGCATCCCTTGGCTGGCTGGCAGTGGCGGCCCACGTGGACGACCTGATCGCCTCGCGCAAGGTCGAATTGCGCACGGCGCTCGCTACGCGTCCGCTCGGCGACGGACCCAGGCGAAGGGCAGACACCGCGCAGGACGGTGCAGGCATCGCGGACTTCGTCGCCAGCGACTTCAAGAATCTCGCCACCCAGCTCGGCGTGTAGCGCTGATTTCAAGCCAAAGAAAAAGAAGCCGTCATGAACCAGGATCTAGTTTTTGCAACTTATCTGATCGAGACGCCGCACTCGCTTGAGCATGCCGCAGCCGTACTCGCTGGCGAGCAATCGAGCGGTACGTTCGTTTCCGTCCCCGGCGAAACCAGCGAATTGAAGGAGCGTTTCGGCGCGCAGGTGGTGCGTATCGAACCGCTCGACACCGTACCTGCGCCGAGCCTGCCTGGCAGCAAGGCCCCGCATTCGGGTTCGGGCCGTCCCGCATACCACCGGGGCCGCGTCGTCATCTCGTTTCCTTTGCACAACTTCGGTCCATCGCTTCCCAGCCTGCTCGCCACCGTTGCAGGCAACCTGTACGAGCTGCAGGAACTGTCAGGAATTCGGCTCGAGGATCTCGAGCTGCCGCAGGCTTTTGCACAACGCTACCCCGGCCCGGGTTTCGGCATCGAGGGTACGCGCAAGCTTGTTCAAGTATCGGGCCGCCCGCTGATCGGAACGATCGTCAAGCCCAGCATCGGCCTGTCCACCGAGGCGCTGTGCAAGCTGGTGCGTGACCTGGCGTCGGCCGGGCTGGACTTCATCAAAGACGACGAGCTGCAGGCCGATCCGCCGTACGCGCCGCTGGCTCAGCGAATTGCTGCGGTCATGCGCGAGATCGAGCGCGTAGCCGATGCAACCGGCAAGAAGGCCATGTATGCCTTCAACATTACCGGCGACGTGGACCACATGCTGCGCGCCCACGACCTGGTGAAGAAACACGGCGGCACCTGCGTGATGATCAACATCAACAACGTCGGCTTCGCGGCGCTTGCGCATATGCGGCGCCACTGCGCGTTGCCGATTCATGGCCACCGCGCAAATTTCGGCGCGATGGCGCGCCACCCGCTGCTTGGCATCGGTTTCACCGCGTACCAGAAGCTGTGCAGGCTCGCGGGCGTGGATCATCTGCACGTGGGCGGCTTCAACAGCAAATTCTATGAGACCAACGATGAGGTTGGCCGCTCGATCAAAGACTGCCTTACACCACTGTTTGCCGACTATCGCGTCATGCCGGCGATCTCGTCCGCGCAATGGGCCGGCTCGGCGTTGCCGATCTATGCCGCCACGAAGACCATCGACGTGATCCACCTGGCCGGCGGTGGAATCATCGCGCACCCGGGAGGCACCGCCGCCGGTGTGCGCAGCATGCAGCAGGGCTGGGAAGCCGCCCTTGCCGGTGCGACGCTGGAAGGCTATGCGCAGACGCATCCGGAGTTGCGGGCGGCGATCGAAAAATTCGGAGGTCGTAGCTGATGGCGATGGGCTCGAATCTGCTGCTCGCCTTCTACGGCGATGATTTCACCGGGTCCACCGACGCGATGGAGGCGCTCGCCGTGTCGGGATTGCGCACCGTGTTGTTCCTGTCGCCGCCTACGCCGGAGTTCCTGCAGCAGAGGTTTCCCGATCTGCGCTGCATCGGCGTAGCCGGCACCAGCCGCGCAATGTCCCCGGCTGAAATGGACGCGCAGCTCGAGCCGGTCCTGCGCGAACTGTGGTCCCTGCGCGCGCCGCTCACGCATTACAAAGTGTGTTCGACCTTCGATTCATCGCCGGAGGTGGGCAACATCGGCCATGTGGCGGACATGGCGCGCCGTGCTCTCAACGCCGGCCCGATGTCGGTGTTGGCCGGCGCACCGCCGTTGCGGCGGTACACGATCTTCGGCAATCACTTCGCGGCGGCGGGAGATGACGTGTTCCGGCTCGACCGGCATCCAACCATGTCGCGCCATCCGGTCACTCCCATGCACGAGGCCGATCTGCGCGTGCACTTGTCGCGCCAGACGCAAGCCAGTATCGGATTGATGAGCCTGCCCGAGCTGGCGGGCGACGAGGGCAGCGTGGATGTGCGCCATGCCCGCAAGCTGGAAAGCAAACCCGATCTGCTGCTCTACGACTGCGCCGACGACACAAGCCTGCGCATGGTGGGCCGCCTGATTTGGCAGCAAGCGCAGCGTGCACAACACTTCGCCATCGGATCGTCCGGTGTTGAATACGCCCTCGCAGCGCACTGGCGCGCAAGCGGCGAGATCCCGGCCGCACGGGCAACGTTCAAGCCCGTCGCGCCGGTATCGCAATTGCTGGTCGTGTCCGGCAGCGCTTCGCCGATGACGGCGGCGCAGATTCAATGGGCATCGGAGCACGGCTTCGACTGCATTCGCGCCCCAACCGAGGAACTCTGCCGCCCGCAGGGGATGGAGACCACAGCCCGGGTTTTGTACGAGCGCGCCCAGTCCTCTTTGTCTGCGGGGAAGAGCGTGGTGGTCTACACCGCTGCCGGCCCCGACGATCCGAGTATTCGAGCGACCCGCGAAACGCTGGCGACGGGTTCCGGCGGCAGTTCCGGGAACACCGCAAAGACCCTGGGCACGGCACTCGGACGAATCGCACGCGATCTGCTTGCGCGCACCGGCCTGCGGCGCGTGGTTGTGGCAGGCGGCGACACGTCGAGCTATGCCACGCAGGAGCTGGGGTTGTACGGGCTGGAGATGCTTGCCGAACTGACGCCCGGGGCTCCACTGTGCCGTGGCTATTCCGAAGATCCGAAATTGGACGGCCTGGAGATCGCGTTGAAGGGCGGCCAAATGGGTAAGGCAGATTATTTTGGCATGGCGCGAGGAGATCGCTGATACCGGGAGCGCCGGGTCGACGGGTTCGCAGTTAATCGAATTGAATTTTATCAGGGAGACAGCATCATGAAGAAAGTCACAGTTCTTGGCGCGGGCGGCAAGATGGGCTACCGCGTATCGGCGAATCTGAGGGGCGCGCCCTATCAGGTAAGCCACGTCGAGGTCAGCGAAGCGGGTCGCAACCGGCTCAAGGAGCTGGGGATCACATGCGTGGAGGCCGATCTCGCGCTTCCCGAGGCGGACGTGGTGATCCTGGCGATTCCTGACAACATGATCGAGAAGGTCACCGCAAAGCTGGTGGACAAGTTCAAGCACGGCGCGACGCTGATCGCACTCGATGCGGCGGCACCGTTCGCCGGCCATCTGCCCGAGCGCGCGGATCTGACGATCTTCGTCGCCCACCCCTGTCATCCGTCCATCTTCAACGATGAGACCGACCTGGAGGCAAAGCGCGACTACTTCGGCGGCCTTAAAGCCAAGCAGGCGATCGTGTGCGCGCTGCTGCGCGGCGACGAGAAGAATTTCGCGGTGGCCGAGGACGTGTCCAAGCGCATGTACGCACCGGTGATCCGCTCGCACCGGGCCACCGTGGACCAGATGGCGATCCTCGAGCCGGTCCTGTCGGAAACCGTGTGCGCCACCTGCCTCACCATCATTCGCGAAGCCATGGACGAAGCGGTGCACCGCGGGGTGCCGGAAGCGGCTGCGCGCGACTTCATCCTCGGCCACCTCAATGTCGAGCTGGCGATCCTGTTCGATCAGCTTCCTGGCGTAAGGATGTCGGACGCGGCCAATAAGGCAGTGGCGCGCGCAAAGACGGAGATCATTGCGCCCGACTGGAAGAAGGTGTTCGAGCGCGATGCCATCGCCGAGAACATCCGCATGATCACATCGGTTTGATAAGGGGAGGCTCAAATGCTGAAGAAGGAAGCCGCAAAAGGAAGTGGGGGCCGGGTGATCCTGATGGACTCGATTACCAAGGTCACGTCCGAGGATAAGGGCGCCATCGTCGTGTGCGCTTCGCACGGCGGTACAAGCTCGGGAGAGTTTGCACTGGAAGTGCCGCTCAAGGCGGTGATTTTCAACGATGCCGGCGTGGGCAAAGATAACGCCGGCATCGCCGCACTGGACATGCTGCAGAAGCGCGGCGTCGCCGCAGCGGCGGTCGCGCACACCAGCGGGCGCATCGGCGATTCGATGGACATGTGGGAAAACGGCGTGCTGTCTCACGTGAACGCGCTTGGGCAAGCCGCGGGGCTCACGCCCGGCGCACGCGTGCGCACAGTGCTCACGCAAATCGTGTCGCGCTGAGAAAAAGGAGAACCCCGATGGCCGTCGACCCAAGACACAAGAGCCGCCCGCTGCTGGAAGGCCCCGACCGCGCGGTGGCGCGCTCGATGATGAAAGCAATCGGATTCACCGACGAGGATCTGTCACGGCCGCAGATCGGCGTGGCGCACTGCTGGATCGGCACCATGCCGTGCAACTGGAACCACCGCGAACTGGCACAAAGGGTGATGGCGGGGATCCGCGCCGCCGGCGGCACGCCGCTCGAGGTGAACACCATCGCGATCAACGACGCCATCACGACGGGCACGGAAGGCATGAAGACGTCCCTGATCAGCCGCGAACTGATCGCGGATTCCGTGGAACTGGTCGCGCGCGGCCACATGTTCGACGGCATCGTCACCATCTCGGGTTGCGACAAGACGATTCCGGCCATGGGCATGGTGATGGGACGGCTCAACATCCCCTCGCTCACCCTGTACGGAGGCTCGATCCAATCTGGCGCATGCACGCGCCCGAACAGCATGTTCGGCGGGCGCAAGCTGACCATCCAGGACGCGTACGAGGCGCTGGGCGCATTCAACGCGGGCAGGATCACCGCCGAGGAGTTCAAGGACGTCGAGGACCACGCCTGCCCGGGCGCGGGGGCCTGCGGCGGTCAGTTCACCGCCAACACGATGGCCACCGCCTACGAGATGCTCGGCATCGCTGGCATGGGGTGGAACGACGTGCCGGCGACGAATCCGGCGAAGGCCGATGTGGCGTTCGAGTGCGGCAAGCTGTTGATGGAGCTGGTGCGCAAGGGCACTACGCCGCGCTCGTTGGTGACGCAGCGCAGCTTCGAGAACGCGATCACGGGCGTGATGGCGACCGGCGGCTCCACCAATGCGGTGCTGCATCTGCTCGCCACCGCGCACGAATTCGGTGTGCCGCTGGCCATCGACGACTTCGACCGGATTTCGCGCCGTACACCCGTGCTGGCCGACCTGAGGCCGTGGGGCACCTACACCGCGCCGGAAATGTACGAAGCGGGCGGCATGGCGGTGGTGGGCAAGCGCCTGCTGCAGGCCGGACTGCTGCACGCGAATGAGATGACCGTCAGCGGGCGCACGCTGGGCGAGGAGATCGAGCGTGCGTCGGAGCCGGCGGGACAGAAGGTCATCAAGCCCCTGGACCAGGCGCTGAAGAAGGAAGGCGGCCTGGCCATCCTGCGTGGAAATCTGGCACCCGGCGGTTGCGTGATCAAGATCTCCGGGCAGAAGAAGGCGATCCACCGTGGGCCCGCGCGCGTG
Organism: Betaproteobacteria bacterium; assembly: GCA_025351455.1. Taxonomy (GTDB): domain Bacteria; phylum Pseudomonadota; class Gammaproteobacteria; order Burkholderiales; family JACQAP01; genus JACQAP01. The sequence goes on from JANXVW010000217.1 coordinate 32,970, forward strand.
TTCGAGCGCGAGGAAGACGCATTTCAGGCGATCAAGGACAACCGCATCCAGCCTCACGACGTCATGGTCCTGCGCTACGAGGGCCCGCGTGGCGGCCCCGGCATGCGCGAGATGCAACTGGTGACCGGCGCGCTGCAGGGTTCGGGATTGGGCGAAACGGTGGCGTTGATCACCGACGGGCGCTTCTCCGGCGCGACGCGCGGCTTCGTGATCGGGCACATCGTGCCCGAAGCCGCCGAGCGGGGTCCGATTGCCGCCGTGCGCGAAGGCGATATGGTCATCATCGACGTCGAGAACCGGCGGCTCGATGTGGATCTGAGCGAGGCGCAGATACAGCAGCGCCTTGCCAGCTGGAGCGCGCCGCCGCCGCGCTACACCAGCGGCGTGCTGGCCAAATATGCGCGGCTGGTGGCCGATGCATCGCGTGGCGCCGTGACGGATGCCGCGGCGCGCTGATCAGATGAACCCCGGCTCCGAATTCACCGATCCCCAGGCGATCCTCGCACCGCGGGCAAGGGCGCCGAAGTGGCTGGTGGCGCTGGAAGCCGCAGTCGGGACCGCCGTCGAAACCGCTGCCGCCCTGCTCGTCGCGGTCGAGGTGGTCATCCTGTTCGCAGGGGTG
>JANXVW010000325.1 GCA_025351455.1 Betaproteobacteria bacterium
CCAGCCATGGCGAAAGCGCTCGCGGCGGCGGGCGTGAAGGCGTCCGATGGGAACTACGTGGCCATCTATGACAGCTTCACCATCACGCTCACCATCCTGCTCGAGGAACTCGGCCTCGCATCCCGCGGCGGCGCGGGAAAGCTCGCGCGCGAGGGACATTTCAGTCACGATGGAAAATTGCCGCTGAATACGCATGGTGGCCTGCTTTCCTACGGCCATTGCGGCGTTGGCGGCGCCATGGCGCACCTGGTCGAGACGCATCGCCAGTTGACGCATCGCGCGGAAAGCCGTCAGGCGAAAAATGCCAGCCTGGCCCTGCTTCACGGCGACGGCGGGGTGCTGTCTTCCCATGTTTCCCTCGTCCTGGAGTCCGGAAGATGAGTATTTCAGACTGGACAAAAGGGAGCGACGGCATCGCCTATCAGGTATGCGGCCAGTGCAAGGCAGTCTGGTATTTCGAGCGCCGGTTCTGCCCGGCATGCGGCACCGATCATCCCGCGACGCTGCAGGCTTCCGGACGCGGCGTCATCCATGCCCTCACGCTGGTGGCGCGAGCGCCGACCGAAGAGTTGCGCACGCACGCGCCTTACCTGATCGTGCTGGTCGATGCCGAGGAAGGCTTCCGCCTGATGGCGCACGGCGATCCCGCCCTGCAGATCGGCGATCGCGTGTTCGCCCGCTTCACCCAGCTCGCAGGGCACAAAATTCCGTATTTCGATAAGGTCTAGCCGATCGAAGATCGGCAAGAGATTCGTTGACGCAAAGGAAGGGCAAGAAAGGTCGCAAAGGAAATCGAGGAAAAAGGGCAGGCAGGTTGACGCAAATACCGATCCGCGCAATTTTCGCCGATCCGATATTTTTCTTTCCCTGGTTTCCGTTGCGACCTTTCCGTCCTTCGCGCCTTTGCGTTTGGTGGAAATTTTTTTAGGGGATAGCTAATGAAAGATGTATTGCGCGAATCGTTGCGCACGGTATTGAATCCGAAGTCCGTCGCAGTCATCGGCGCGTCGGAAAACGAAAACAAGATAGGCGGACGCCCGCTGTTGTATCTGTCCCGCCATGGCTTCAAGGGCAAGGTCTATCCGATCAACCCGAAGCGCGCGGAGATCCAGGGCTTCAAGGCCCATCCGTCGCTGGCCGATGTACCGGATGCGCCGGAAGCGGCGATCGTCGCGCTGGCGGGCGACGCGGCGATCGAGGCGGTGGAGCAGTGCGCGAAACGCGGGGTGAGGACGGCGGTCGTCATGACCTCGGGCTTCGGGGAAACCGATCCGGTCGCGGGCAAAGCCAAGGAAAAGCGCATGCGCGATGCGGCGCACGCCGCGGGAATGCGCATCGTCGGACCGAATTCGCAAGGCCTGGCCAATTTCGGCACGGGTGCGATTCTGTCGTTTTCCACCATGTATATCGAAGCGCCGCCGATGGATGGACCGATCGCGATCGTCAGCCAGTCGGGTGCGATGAGCGTCGTGCCTTATGGGTTGCTGCGCGCGCGCGGTCTCGGTGTGCGGCATTCGCACGCCACCGGCAACGATGCCGACGTGACAGTCTCGGAACTGGCGTCGGTGGTGGCGGAAGACCCTGACCTGAAGCTGCTGTTGCTTTACCTGGAAAGCATCGACGATCCGTTTTTCCTCGCCGAGACTGCGCGCATTGCGCACGAGCGCAACCTGCCGGTGATCGCGCTGAAGTCCGGGCGAACTGCGGCCGGGCAGGAAGCGGCCAAATCGCACACCGGTGCGTTGGCGAACGAGGACAAGACGGTGGATGCCTTCCTCGCCAGGCACGGCATCTGGCGCGCGCGCGATACCGCCGAACTGGTGGCCAGCGCGCAGATGTACCTGAAGGGCTGGAAGCCGAAGGGTCGCCGGCTGGTGGCCATCAGCAATTCCGGTGCGGTCTGCGTGATGTCCGCGGATGCCGCCAGCACAGTCGGCATGCCGATGGCAAAAATTGCCGGCGACACGCGCGCCGAACTGGGCAAGATCCTGCCGGGCTTCGCCACGACCACGAATCCGATCGATATCACCGCGGCGCTGCTGACCAATAGCGGGTTGTTTTCGCAGATCCTGCCGGTGCTCGCCCGCGATGGCGCAGCGGACGCCTTCCTGATCGGCATTCCGGTCGCGGGCCAGGGCTACGACGTGGAGGCCTTTGCGCGTGATTCTGCCGACTTTGCCAGGACGACCGGCAAGCCGCTGGTCGCGGCGATTCCGCAACCCAACATCGCCGCGCGCTTCAAGGCACAGGGTCTGCCGGTGTTCTCCACCGAATACGAAGCCGTGGCGGCGCTCAACCAGTTCCTGTCGCATGGGGAACTCATGCAGGCGTCGAAACGCAGGGCGGCGGCGAGCATGCATGCGCCGGCCCCCGCGGCGAATTCATCCGCGATGCTCAACGAAGCGGCCAGCCTGAAGCTGCTGTCCGGGGCCGGCGTGCCGGTCGTGCCTTACCGGTTATGCCACAGCGCCGACGAAGCCGCCGCAGCGCTCGCGGAGCTGGGTGGTCCCGTCGCCGTAAAAGGTTGCTCGGCCGACGTCGCACACAAGAGCGAACTCGGCCTGGTGCGCCTGGCGTTGAACGACGCAGGGTCGGTGCGTATGGCGTTTGAGCAGATGAAGCAGGCACTGGCAGACCACAACGCCCGTTTCGACGGCGCCATCGTCGCGAAAATGGCCCGCGGCCGCCGCGAAATGATGATCGGCGCGCGCATCGATCCGGTATTCGGCGTGGTGGTGCTGGTCGGTGACGGCGGCAAATACGTCGAAGCCATGCCCGACCTGCAATTGCTGATTGCGCCCTTCACGTCGGCTGAGGTGCGGGAAGCACTGGGACATTTGCGCATCGCGCCGCTGCTTACCGGCGTGCGCGGCGAGCCGGCACTGGACGTGGAAGCGTTCTGCGAAGCGGCGCTCGCCGTTTCCCGGCTGATGATGGATCCGCAATCCGGCGTGGTGAACCTGGACCTCAATCCCGTACTGGTCGGCGCCAAAGGCGAAGGCTGCGTGGCGCTGGATGCGGTGGTCTATAAGACCAAGGGGTGAGGGAAGAGAGGCGAGGGACGAGGGTGTAACCGAGCATCAGACCTTGATTTTCCCCTCACCCCTCGCCCCTGAAGCGCGCTATGCGCGCTTACCCGTTGACGAACGTGTCCATTTGCGCGAATGTTTGCGTATAGCTGCGATGCGGCTGCGGAAGCATTCCGTCCCGCGCGCAGGAAACAATTTGAAACATCCCCACGTGGGGTCGCGGCTCGAAAGCCGCGCTGAATCAGGAGTCCGACGACAATGATCGAGTCCAATTTTTTTCAAGGGCGCAGGAATTTTTCCCTGGTGCTGATCTGCGCAATGCTGGGAGCGTGCGGCACCATGCAGAAGAGCAGTACGGGTTCGGGAGAACAGACTGCGGCGCCGATTACCGAAGCGTCGAAATCTCCGGATGGAACCAAGGCGGCGGGCAGCTCGACTTCTACTACTTCTCCATCTGCTTCGCCATCCACGGGTGCGGCCCGGACCGGTTCACCGCCCAAGCCCGCAGGCGCCGCCGTCGGCAACAGCGGCACCGAGCAAGGTGCATCCGATAGCGGCAAGTCCGCCGCCGCAAACGAAGAGGAAGCGCAACTCAAGCGCCAGCTTGCCGACCAGGATGCGCAGATCAACAACCTACGTGTGGAACAGGAGGCGGAAGCCGCACGCGAAGAAGCCGAAGCGGCAAAAATGCGCGAGCAACAGGTTGCGGCGGCGGGGCTGGCCGGGCAGGAACCGGCCGCGGGAACGGCTCCAACGTCCGCTTCAAACAAAGGGCAGGACGAGGCGGCCGTGTTTCCGGCGAATGCCGGCGTGGCCGAATCCAGCAGCACCGAGGCGGCAGTGCAGCGTGCCGCCGAACGCAGCGTGTATTTCGGCTATGACCAGTCCACGGTGGCGGAAAAATACGACGACATGCTGCTCGCCAATGCGGCCTGGCTCAAAGCGCATCCGGACGTGAAAGCGGAAGTTCAGGGGAACTGCGACGAGCGCGGCAGCCGCGAATACAACCTGGCGCTTGGCTCGCGCCGCGCCATGGCAGTCAAACGGGCGCTGGAACTGGCCGGCGCGGAGGGCGGCCGTATCGCCGCCATCAGCTACGGTTCGGAGAAACCGGTCGCCACCGGCAAAGACGAGGATAGCTACAGCAAGAACCGCCGTGCGGACATCGTTTATTGAGCGCATGGCTCGAATGAGGTTCTTGCATGCGGCTGGATTGGTCCTCGCCATGGCCGGATGCGCTACGGAGGACCAGTTGCGCCAGACCGAGGCGCAGCAGGGCCAGGCCGTGCAGGCCTTGCGCGCCGACGCGACTCGCAGCGAAAGCGGGATCGCGGAGCTGCGTGCCGAGGTCCGGCGCACGCAGGATTCGCTGCATGGGCTGGAGGTCGCCCTGACCGACGCACGGGCCCGATCGGACGCGGCGAAGGTCCAGGCCGACAATGCACTGGCCACTTCCCGAGAGTTTCTCGCCAACCTGATCGCAGCGCGCGAGGAGCAGCGCCGCCAGCTCGAACAGAACGGCGCAATTTTTGCGGAGGTCAGGCGCAAACTCGCCGATCTGGATACGAGATTGCAGGCCCAGCAGCAGATGCTGGAAAAAAACGCCGCCATGCTCACCGACGGCACCCGCCGCCTGTCTGCAGTCGAGGCGGGACTGCAGGAGGCCGCTCGACGCTCGACGCTGTTGGAGGCCAAGGCAAAAACCGGGCAGGAGACCGATGATGGCCTGACCCGTCAACTCACCACCATGCGCAAACAGGTCGAAGAAACCCGCGCCGTGATTACTTCCGAAGGTCTGCTGCAGATGATGCGCGGCCTGGAGGACGTGCGACGCAATTCAGCGTCGCTGCGCGGATCGATCGACGAATTGCACAAAGCGCAGGCGGATACCGCGAACCAGATCCGGAATTTCTACCTTGACCTGGATTCACGCATCCAGACCCTGAAGCAGAAAATACCGGCGCATGAGGCCAGCGTGAGTTCCCCGGCAGTATCCGAGCCGGCGCCGGAGGGGGAGAGGCCGGTTACGCAGTAACCGGAGACCTTCGGTTCATGACGACGTGACGATCGTCACGTCGTTATGGCCTTTACCAGCCTCCGCTCGCCCCGCCACCCCCCGACCTGCCCCCTCCGCCGGAAAATCCGCCTCCGCTCGAGAATCCTCCACCGCTGCCACCGGCGCCGGGGCGGATGGTCATGCCGCCGATCCGGGTGACCCCCTTGGTCTTCAGTTCGTCCTTCGCCTTCAGGTACCAGGGCATGCGGGCGATGACGATTTTGGCGATCGGGTAGACCACTGCATAAGTACCGATGATGACCAGGGCGGCAAAGCTGCCGAAGATCGCCAGCGGAAACATCGACCAGAACGGGATCAGGAAAACGTACATGAACCAGCCCATCCCCCCAGGGGTGACAATGCCGATGAACGTGAACAGACCGATGATGCCGAATACGAACAGGGTGACGAGGATGCGCTCGGGCCAGGGCATGGGCGCCGGATCGACGTGAAATCCCGATGCGGGCCTGGCAGGTGCGGCCCATTCCGCGTCCGCCGCGGTAGGTTGCCTGCCCTCGAGGATCTGAATGATGGCCGTCGCGCCTGCCTCCACCCCGACGTCGTAATTTCCCTCCTGGAATCGCGGTGTCATGAGGTTGCGGATGATACGGTCGGCGGCCGCGTCGGTCAGGGTCGCTTCGAGGCCGTAACCCACCTCTATGCGCATGCGGTGTTCCTGCGGGGCGACGACGACCAGCACGCCGTTGTCCTTTTCGTGGACGCCCAGTTTCCAGCTTTCGAAGACGCGCACGGCAAAATCCTCAATGCTTTCCCCACCGATGCCGTTGATGGTGAGCACCGCGATCTGGTTGCCGGTGGTCTGTTCGTGCGCCTGCAGCATGCCGGCAATGCGTTCGCGCGCGGGTGCGGTCAGGATTTCGGCCTGGTCGACGACGCGACCGGAGAGATAGGGAACGGCCAGTTCGTCGGCCGCGGCCAATCCGTACCCGCCGAGCCAGAGCAGTGACAGCATGCGCAGGGCTTGCCTCATCGTCCGTTCCTCACTTGCACCACAGCATTGGGCAATTCGTTGCCCGTCCCGGGACCACTGAATCCGCGTTCGAGCAGCATGGCCTCCAGGCTGCCCAGGCCCGTGCGCAGCGCAGTCGCGGTGCCGGTGTGCCGCAGAAGGAAGGTGATGCGCCCGGTCAGTGCGGCCCAGTCGGGGGGGCCGATTCGCCCGTCGAATCCTTCGTCGGCCAGGATTACCACCTTGCGCTCGAACAGGCTCACGAGCACCAGCATCCCGACGCGCCCGCGCGTGCGGTCCAATCCACGCTGGAAGAACAGCGACTGGGCGAACTGCACGACCTCGACATCGCGCCGGATGCCGTCCACGAACAGGCGCGCGAACGGCGAATACAGGACGCCAAGCAGCGCAAAAAACGCGCCGCCGATCAGTATGACCAGGACATGCCAGGTCCGCGAGGTGTCGGCGCTCCAGCCGCCCTCCGCCAGTTGCCAGATGACGCATGCCAGCGCCGCCACGCCCGTGCCGAGGGCGAAAGCTTTCCATGGCGCTTCGGCATAGGAATCGGATTTGCCGACGACGACGGTGACCACTTGCGTCCCGGTCCGGGCTTCGAGTGCGGCGACGCGGCTGGTGATGTCGGTTCGTTCTTGTTCGGTCAGTTGCATGCTTGGTTATGCGCGCGTCAATGGCTGCCGGGACGCGTATTGTGAACGTGTTGGAGCCGGTTCAGGAAGCGATTCTCGACCTGAAAAACCTCCGGCCGACAGGCCGCCGCCGACGGCGAACCATGTTGCGCGCGTCGCAAATGCGCGACGCTTCCCTATGAGAAACGTGCATTCTCCGATTGACAACGCACTCTCCTCTCGGCATTCTCTGCTCGCCGTGCCTTTGCTTCTGGCAAGGCAACGCAATTTCAAAGCAAATTTTAGATACGTGCAAACTCAATTGGAGGCACCACGATGGCCGCAAAGAAAAAGACCGCTGCGAAGAAACCCGTAAAGAAAGCCGTGAAGAAAGCCGCGCCGAAGAAGGCCGCTGCGAAGAAACCCGCGAAGAAGGCTGCTGCGAAGAAGCCTGCGAAGAAGGCTGCTCCGAAGAAAAAGGCATCCGGCGCCAAGCGCAAGCCGAATGCAGCTTTCATGAAACCGATGACGCCCAGCGCGTCGCTCGCCGCAGTGATCGGCAGCACCCCGGTCCCGCGCACCGAAGTGACCAAGAAACTTTGGGCCTATATCAAAAAGAACGACCTGCAGGACAGCAAGAACCGGCGCAACATCAATGCCGACGACAAGCTGAAGGAAGTCTTCGGCGGCAAGAAGACCGTGTCGATGTTCGAGATGACCAAGCTCGTCGCTGGCCACCTCAAGTAAGCTTCTTGCGTTGATTTTCGGCATACCGGACCGGCGAGGCCGGCCCGGTTGCCGATCCGGTTGCTGCCGCAGCCCGGAGTGGGTCCACCCTGCCTTAAGGCCCGGAAGACAGAATCCCGGCCCACCGACTTGCCGCCATCCGCGCGCAAACGTCAGCAGGCTGTCCCTGTCATACCCTTCCTGATTCCGATAGCGGAGAAAACATGCTTGAAACCACGCGCCTGTCGTTGCTGCTGATTGGCCTCACCCTGCTGTGTTCGGCCGCGGCCGCGGAGGATTTGGTGGGCAAGATGGGGGACGCCGAACTGCACAGTTCCGAATTGAAGGCGATCCTGGATGCGCAGCCGCCGGATGCGCGCCGCCAACTCTCGACCGACGCTGCGGCGCTCGAACGCCTAGTGCGCAGCGAACTGATGCGCAAGGCGGTGCTCAACGAAGCCAAACAGAAAGGCTGGGACAAGCGCCCCGAGCTGCAGCCGTTGATCGAAAGGGCGCGCGACCAGGTTATCGTGAGCTCCTTCGTCGGCAACGTCGCCAAGGCCGGGGACGGCTATCCCTCCGAAGACGATATCAAGCAGTTCTACGAGGCGAACAAGGCGCAACTGCTCGGCCCCCCCCCAGTTCCAGCTCGCGCAGATTTTCCTGCCGGCGGCCGACGCGACCGACAAGGCCAAAGCCGAGGAATCAAAAAAGAAGATCGGTGAGCTGAGCGCAAAAATGGGCAAGAACGGCACCGACTTCGCGAAACTGGCCAAGGAGAATTCGGGTCACAAGGACAGTGCTGAAAAGGGCGGCGAGCTCGGCTGGGTCAGTGAAGAACAAATGGTTCCGGAAATCCGTCGCGTCGTGACCGGCATGGCTAAGGGCGAAGTCAGCCCCCCGATCAAAACCGCGGCCGGGTGGCATCTCATTAAATTGCTGGACAAGAAACCGGCGGCAACGCGCCCGCTGGCCGATATCCGTTCGCAGCTGATCGTGGCAATGCGCAATCGCAAAGCGCAGGACATGGAGCGCGCTTACCTCGAGGCCCTGGCCATCAAGCTGCCGCCCACCATCAACCAGATCGAGCTCGGTAAGCTGCAAAGCGGATTACGCTGACCGGATGGCGCCGGCAATGTCCGGCACGGCAGGGCCATAGTCGGGGGGGTGCCATGTTCGCGTGGGTCGGGGAATTGTCGAGGCAGGAAAAAAAGACGCTGATCGCCGCCTACGGCGGATGGTCGGTCGATGCCTTCGACTTCATGATCTACACTTTCGTCATTCCCACGCTGATGGCCGCCTGGGGAATGAGCAAGGGCCAGGCTGGAATGATCGCCACCTCGGCGTTGCTGATGTCGGCGCTGGGCGGCTGGATCGCCGGCGCGCTGTCGGACCGCTTCGGCCGCGTGCGCATGTTGCAGATCACCATCGCCTGGTTTGCGTGTTTCACCTTCCTGTGCGGCTTCACCCAATCTTTCGAACAATTGCTGGTCGTGCGCAGCCTGCAGGGCCTGGGCTTCGGCGGCGAGTGGGCAGTGGGTTCGGTCATGATCGGCGAGATCATCCGCGCGGAACACCGCGGCAAGGCAGTGGGCACAGTGCAAAGCGGCTGGGCCATCGGCTGGGGAGCCGCCGCGGCAATGTTCGCCGTGTTCTTCACGCTGCTTCCCGACGACCTCGCGTGGCGCGCCCTGTTCTGGATAGGCCTGGCGCCTGCGCTGCTCGTGCTCTACATCCGCCGACATGTGAAGGACCCCGAAGTCTTTACTGCTACGCGGGCACGAACCGCGACGCAACGCGCCCACTTTCTCGAGATCTTTTCGCCAGGACTGCTGCGCATCACGCTGCTAACCAGCCTCATGGCCACCGGCATGCAGGGCGGGTACTACGCCGTGACCATCTGGCTGCCGACCTATCTGAAGACCGTGCGCGGGCTCTCCGTGATCGGCACCGGCGGCTATCTCGCGGTGATCATCTCCGGCGCCTTTGCCGGCTACCTTACCGCGGCCTGGCTTTCCGACCGCATCGGCCGGCGCAAAACCTTTTTCCTGTTCGCGGTGTGCTCGGCGCTGACTGCGGTGATCTATACACTGTTGCCAATCAGCGACGCGCAGATGCTCGTACTCGGTTTCCCCCTTGGCTTTTTCGTGTCGGGCAATTTCAGCGGCATCGGCGCCTATTTCACCGAACTCTTCCCCAGCCGCGTGCGCGGTTCCGGGCAGGGCTTCGCCTATAACTTCGGGCGCGGCATCGGCGCGCTGTTCTCCGCACTGGTCGGATACTTAAGCGCCACCATGCCGCTCGGCACGGCGATTGGCCTGTTCGCCGGCTCCGCCTTCGTTGTGGTCATCCTCGCCGTCTCCCTGCTGCCCGAGACTCGCGGCAAGCAGCTTGCCGTTTACGACTAGCGCCTGGCGGTGGTGATCAGTGATCAGTAAACGGTGATCGGAAGAGGCCGCCCCCGGTCTTCGACAGTTCACCGTTTACTGATCACTGTTCACCAGCGTGCAGGCCGCAGGGTGGCCTGGGTTACGATACGGTTCCCGATTCCCAGCAGGAACCGCAATATGAAACCCGTTCCCGTGGCGCCGCAGGTCCTCGAACAGTTGAAGCGCATTTCGACGGCGACCCTGACTTCCCAGTTATTCAAGCTTGGTTTCCGCAATACCTATCTCACCGGAGTCAAGTCACTGAATCCGGCGCTGTGCATGGCGGGCGAGGCGGTAACGGTGCGCTTCGTGCCAGCACGCGAGGACCTGGCGACATTCGAGGCGATCGGCAAACCAGGCTACCCGCAGCGCAAGGCGATAGACGAAATCCTGCCCGGCCAGGTGCTGGTGCTGGATTGCCGCGACATCCATACCGTGGCGGCGGGCGGGGAGATTCTGATGTCACGGCTGCAGTCGCGCGGCGCGGCAGGCGCGGTGACCGACGGCGCGATGCGTGACTACGCGTCCATCCAGAAGCTGGGGTTCCCGGTGTTCGCGAAGGGTATGGCCGCCTCCGCCCACATCCATCGCCACTTCGCGGTCGACATCAACGTGCCGGTCGGTTGTGCCGATGTGCTGGTGATGCCCGGTGACATCATGGTTGGCGACGAGGAGGGCGTGGTCTGCGTACCGCGCCACGTGGTCGAGCAGATCGCACAAAGCGGCCTGGAGATGGAAGAGCTGGAGGCCTGGGTGCTGGAGAAAGTCCAGGCCGGCGCGCCGATCGCCGGCACCTATCCGCCCAGCGAACCGATGCGCGCCGAATACGAGGCATGGAAGAAGAAGCGCTGAGGCATGGGCACGGATTTGTTCGACACGATCCTGTTCGATCTTGGCGCGGTGCTGATCGACTGGAATCCGCGCTACCTGTACCGCCCGCTGTTCAACGGCGACGACAAGGCGATGGAGCACTTCCTGGCCGAGATTGCACCGCCCTGGTGGAACCTGGAGATCGATGCCGGCAAGACTTTCGACCAAGCGGTCGCCGAGCGCGTTGCCGTGCATCCGGACCATGCTGGAAAGATCGCATTGTGGCGTGACGGCTGGGAAAAAATGCTCGCCGACGAGATCGCCGGCAGCGTCGCCATCCTCGGCGAGTTGCGCAACAAGGGATACAACCTGCATGCGCTGACCAACTGGTCGGCGGAAACCTTCCCGATCGCGCGCCGCCGCTTCGCGTTTCTGAAATGGTTCGAGGATATCGTGGTCTCGGGCGAAGTCGGGCTGGCAAAACCCGATCCGCGCATCTTCGAACTGACCATCGACCGCTGCAACCTGGTGCCGTCGCGAACCGTGTTCATCGATGACAGCCTGAAGAACGTCGAGGCCGCGCGCAACGCCGGGTTGCATGCATTGCAGTTCCGCGACCCCGACCAGTTGCGCGTCGACCTGAACAAATTAGGCTTGCTATAACCCGTTCACCGCAAAGACGCAAAGACGCAAAGGATCGCAAAGGAAGGCGGCAATGGGGTGAAATATTTTTGGGCCGCATTAGGCACGCATGTACCTCGATTGTTGCATTCGGCGGTAGCATTGACTCACCGTCATCATTTTCCCGTAAATGCTCTTTTCCTTTGCGTTCCTTTGCGTCTTTGCGGTGAAATTTGTTTATGCTGAAATTTAATGTAGAAAACGGAGCGAGGAGACAAATCATGAGAACGATGAATTTGCTGACGGCACTATTTGCCGCGGCATTGCTGATGTGCGCCGTCGCGGCGCGCGCCGAGGAGGCCATCAAGACGGTGTACCACCTGCCGGACGAAAAGCTGGCGACCCTGGCGATGAACAACATCAACAATCACCTGACGGCGGACCCGAGGGTGAAGATCGTCGTCGTGGCCTTGTCGACCGGGGTGCGCGCGTTCGTGTTCGGCGCGCAGGATGCCGGCGGCCGGCCTTACGCCGAGTGGGTTGATCAGCTCACGGCAAAAGGCGTCGAATTCCGCATCTGCCAGAACAGCATGAATGCGTTGAAGCTGACCAAGAGCGACCTGATCGACAAGCTGGTGGTCGTGCCTTCCGGCGTGGCGGAAATCGCCCGGCTTCAGGCCCGTGAGGGTTACGTTTATATCCGGCCTTGAGGCCAATCCAGCGCCGCGCGGCCCGGAACCGGGACATAATGGTCGCAGCGAAGGGTGCATGCGGACCACCCACTTGAAGGAGGACTCGTGACCCGACGATCTGACCGCCAGGAACCATCCTTCACAGCCGCGGATCTGGCCTCCGGCACGGCAGCCGCGTCAAACCGGGTCACCGAAAGCAGGCGTGCCGTGCTGCTCATCGCGGCGATGGCCGCATCGCTGCTGCTGTGCGTCGCCGCCGGACTCAAATTCCTGTGGAATGTGGATTCCTGGCTGCTGGCTCACGGCGTGCTGGAATGCCTGATCCTCATCGTATCCGGGCACCTTGTCAGCGTGAGTGCCGGCATCTGGGTGGTTGAGAAGGACCCGCGCTGGCTCGTCATGGGTGGCGGCTTCCTGCTGACGACCGCATTCAATGTCGGCCACATCCTGTTCTACACCGATATCGTCGAACCGGCTCCGGGGACGCTGAGTACGGCCATATTCCTCTGGGCGCACGAGTCGACCGCCTGCGTCGCGCTGCTGGCCACCGCCTGGGCAATGTGCGAGCGGCGCATTTCGTACGCACGCGCATTGCTCGTGATAGCGGCGATGGGCCTGTTCGTCATCAGCCTTCTGGTGTTTCCGCAAGCGGTGATCCGTCTGGTGCAGTCGGCCTGGATGGAGAAGGGCAATAATTTCTTCAACATTTTGCTTCTGATGATCGCCGTGCTTGTGGTCGGCTGGCGCGTGGTCGGAGGGGACAGAACGCCAGGGCTGATCGGCGTCGGAGCGGCGATCGGCGCCGAGATGGTGGCCCAGTTGTCCTACCTGCTGACACGCCAGGTACTCGATGCCTACACCACGCTCGGCCACCTTTACAAGCTGGCGGCGTTCGCGCTGCTTTATTACGGACTTGTCCTGTCCAATATCCTGCGTCCCTTCGAACTTGCGAAGCAGACCGAAGCGCTGTTCCGCACCCTGGTGGAACGACTGCCGGCGGGAATCGTGCTTTCGCGCGCGGGCAGGATTCTGCACGCCAACAGCGCATTTCTCACCCTGTTCGGTTTTCCGTCAGAGGAATCCGCACGCCAGACCCGGATCTGGGCACTCGATGCCGACGATCCCGAGGAATCGCGCCGCCGCCACATGGCGCATGAAGCGGGCGAGCCTGCGTCATCGCCCGGTGTTCGGCGCACCCTACGGCACGATGGCCAGGTCGTGCACGTGAGGACCGACGCCCAGGTGGTGAATTTGCCGGACGGCCGTGCCACCGTTGGTTATTTCGTCGACCTGTCCGAGGCAGTGAGCGCGCAGCAGCAATTGCAGAAGCTCGCGAACTTCGACCCCCTGACTGGTTTGCCGAATCGCTCCCTGCTGCTTGACCGCCTGGAGCAGGCTACGCGGGTGGCGCAGCGCGGCGGCGAGCTGGTGGCGGTGCTTTTTATCGACCTCGACCAGTTCAAGCAGGTCAATGACACGCTGGGTCACGCGGCCGGAGACGAACTGCTGCGCATGGTGGCGACCCGCTTGCGCAAAAACTGTCGCGAGGAGGATACCGTGGGCCGGCTCGGTGGCGACGAGTTCCTGGTGATCATGCAAAGGCTGCCATCGCACTCCGCGGCCGCGGTGCTGGCCAACAAATTGGTCCACGAACTGGAGCGGCCATTCGAACTCCAGCGCCGGGAAATCTACGTCGGCGGCAGCATTGGCATTTCCCTGTTTCCGCGCGACGCCCAGGATGTGGAGACGATGATCAAGCACGCCGACGTGGCGATGTACCAGGCCAAGCGCAACCGCCATCTGCACGTGTATTTCTATTCGGAAGAAATGAACGCCCGCGCGCTCGAGCGCCTGGAACTGGGCAGCGAAATACGCCGTGCGGTTGAGCGCGAAGAATTCGAACTGCATTATCAGCCGAAGCTCGAAGCGGCGAGCGGCAGGATCGCCGGCGTCGAGGGCCTGTTGCGCTGGCGCAGTCCGACGCGCGGGCTGGTGCCGCCGGCCACCTTCATTCCCATCCTCGAAGACACCGGGCTGATTGTCGCCGTGGGACGGATCGTCCTCGCGCGGGCGTGCAAGCAGGCCAAGGAATGGTGCAGCCTGGGTTTTGGCAGGATTCAGGTGGCGGTGAACGTCTCCCCGGCGCAGCTCAAGAACGACGCGCTGGTTGACGACGTTCAGATGGCTTTGGGGGCCTCGGGCCTTCCCGCTGGCGATCTCCAACTGGAAATCACCGAAAGCCTGTTGTTCGAAGATTTCGATCGGGCGCGCGACGTTCTGGAGAAGCTCACAGCAAAAGGCGTTTCCATCGCGCTGGACGACTTCGGCACCGGTTACTCCTCGCTCGGGTCGTTGCACAACCTGCCGGTGAGTTGCGTGAAGATCGACCGGTCATTCGTTCATGCGCTCGGCAATACGAAAAGCATCATCGTTGCGACTATCGTCAACGTGGCCCATACGCTGGGCATGAAGGTGGTCGCCGAAGGGGTGGAGACCGAGGCGCAACGCGCCATTTTGGAGTCGCTGGGCTGCGAGGAACTGCAGGGCTACCTGGTCGCGAAGCCGATGCCCAACGAGGAATTTCTGGCCTGGCTGGCGTCGCGCCGCAAGCCGCATCTGGTCTCGCTTCAGGCCCAGAAGAAGGATTAGCTCTATCCCGGGCGCACGGCGAGAAGATATGAACAACCTCCAGGCCGACAGCCACACCGACAGCACCGGCAAACCCGATTACAATTCGCGCGGGCGGTGCCTGACATTATCCAAAGGAAGGGAAAGCACAGCATGAGTAGCGTGATGGCAACCAAGCAAGCCACAGAGGGGAACTTGACGGTTTTCCATAACCTGATCGGCGGCAACTGGCAGCCCGCTTCCGACGGCCGCACGGTCGACATGATCAGCCCCAGCGACGGCCACGCCTTTGCCAAAATCGCACGCGGCACCAAAGCGGACGTCGATGCGGCGGTGAAAGCCGCGCGCCATGCCTTCGAGGAAGGCGCCTGGAGCAAGCTCACGGCCGTAGAACGCGGCCGACTGATGACGAAGCTCGGCGAGGCCATTCTTGCCCATCATGAAGAACTCTCGCAACTCGAAGCCCGCGATTGCGGCAAGCCGATGAAGCAGGCGCGAGCCGACATTACCGCGGCCGCGCGCTACTTCGAGTATTACGGCGGCGCGGCGGACAAGGTCCATGGCGACACCATTCCCTTTCTCGACGGCTACATGGTCACCATCCTGCGCGAGCCGAAGGGCGTCACTGGTCACATCATTCCCTGGAATTATCCGGCGCAGATGTTCGGCCGCAGCCTGGCGCCTGCGCTGGCAATGGGCAACGCCGTGGTCATGAAGCCGGCGGAAGATGCCTGCGTCGCCCCCCTGCGCATGGCGCAACTCGCCCAGGAAATCGGCTTTCCCGATGGTGCGCTGAACGTCGTCACCGGCGTCGGCGAGGAAGCCGGCGCGGCGCTCGCCGCCCATCCGGACATTGATTTCATGTCCTTCACCGGTTCGCCGGAAGTCGGCACGCTGGTGCAGAAAGCGGCGGCCGAAAATCATATAGGCTGTACGCTGGAGCTTGGCGGCAAGTCCCCGCAGATCGTCTTCGAGGATGCGGACTTCGACGCAGTGGTGCCGATCGTCGTGAATGCCATTGTGCAGAACGGCGGGCAGACCTGCTCGGCAGGCAGCCGCGTGCTGGTGCAGAAATCCATCTACGACCGGTTCGTGACGCAGGTCGTCGCGAAGTTCAAACAGTTGCGCGTCGGCAGCCACACCATGGACCTCGATTGCGGGCCGCTGATTTCGGAAAACCAGAGAAAGCGCGTGCATGGTTTCATCGACCGGGCGAAGAAGGACGGCATCCCGGTGCTGGCCGAAGCGCAAGTGGCGGACGGTGTGCCGGCGGGCGGATTCTACGTCGCGCCGGTGCTGTTCGGCCCGGTGCCGCGCAACAATTCGCTGGCCTGCGACGAAGTGTTCGGTCCGGTGCTGTCGATCATTCCCTTCGACGACGAGGCGGATGCGGTGAAGCTGGCCAATTCAACCGAGTTCGGACTGGTGGCCGGCATCTGGACACGCGACGGTGGCAGGCAGATGCGGGTGGCGAAAAAAATGCGTTGCGGCCAGGTTTTCGTGAACGGCTACGGCGCGGGCGGGGGCATCGAACTTCCTTTCGGCGGTGTGAAGAAAAGCGGCCACGGCAGGGAAAAAGGTTTCGAGGCGCTCAAGGAGTTCTCGCACACCAAGACCATCGTCTTCAAGCACGGCTGACGCCTACGAGAGCTCACCATCCTGAACCTCACCACGAAGGCACGAAGGGTCACGAAGAAAAACGAGACGCGGAAGATTTTCGCCTCTGCCCAAACTAAGTCGAGTCTGCTGGCGCCGTGGATATCTGTCACCGCCTGTTGGCAGCCCCCCGTTTCTTTTGCATTTCTTCGTGCCACTTCGTGTCCTTCGTGCCTTCGTGGTGAGACCTTCACTCGCAGGAGAATTCGTTGCACCTGATTCGTCCGTTCACCGGTCTGCGGCCCGCAGCGGGTCGCGCCGCCGAGGTGGCTGCGCCCCCCTACGACGTTCTATCTACGGAAGAAGCGCGCAAGCGCGCCGCCGGCAAACCATGGAGCTTCCTGCACATCTCCAAGCCGGAGATCGACCTTCCACCCGGCACTGATCCGTATGCACCCGAGGTCTATGCCAAGGCCGCGGAAAACCTGCAGCGCATGCTCGCGCAGAAGGTGCTCCAGCGCGACACAAAACCCTGCTACTACGCCTACCGGCTGGTCATGGACGGCCATGCGCAAACCGGCCTCGTGGTGGCGGCCTCGGTCGCGGACTACGACAGCAACCGCATTCGCAAGCACGAGTTCACCCGCCCGGACAAAGAGGATGATCGCGTTCGCCAGATAGAGGCGTTGAACACACAGACCGGGCCGGTGTTGCTGGCCTATCCCGATGCGCCGGTCGTCGATGCGTTGCTTGCTCAGGTAACGAGCGGCGAACCTGACGCCGATGTCACCGCGGATACCGGGGTGCGCCATGCTGTCTGGCGCATCGGGGAGACGGCTTCACTGGAGGCAATGACCCAGGCTTTCGATGCGATGCCGGCGCTCTATATTGCCGACGGCCATCATCGTTCCGCCGCGGCATCGCGTATTGCCGCATCGCGTCGCGCAGCCGGGCCGGAAAGTTGTAATTTTTTCCTGGCTGTCGCGTTTCCCCATCACCAGATGCGCATCCTGCCCTACAACCGCGTGGTGACCGATCTGAATGGCCTGAGCCGCCAGGAATTACTGTCGAAGATCGGCCAGAGTTTTGCGCTGCGTGCCGTCTCCGGCGCAGTCACGCCGGCTAAGCCGGGCGAGTTCGGGCTCTACCTGACCGGCCAATGGTATCGGCTGAATATCCATCCGGGCCAGGTGCCCATGAACGACCCGGTCCAGCGGCTCGATGTCAGCCTGCTGGCCGATTGCCTGCTTGGCCCGATTCTGGGGATTACCGATCCCCGGCGCGACAAGCGCATCGATTTCATCGGCGGCATCCGCGGCGTGGCGGAGTTGGAAAAGCGAGTGGACATGGGGGAAATGGCAGCCGCGTTCTCGATGTTTCCGACCCGCATGGAAGACCTGATGGCGGTCGCGGACGTCGGCGAAGTCATGCCGCCGAAATCGACCTGGTTCGAGCCGAAACTGGCCGACGGGCTGGTGTCGCATGTTCTGGATTAGTACAGCGCTGTTAACTATCGGGTTACATCGGGTTACACTAGTCGTATAGAGAAATGGGCAGCAAAGACCCCGCTTTTCGAATGAGTTCCGAATCTGATCGGATCCGGCGGGCAATAAAAAACCCCAGGCCAGCGCCCAGCCGGAGGAGCACTTTTTGAAGCCGACGGATATTGCGGCACCCGACTATTTCCACAAGGTAGTGGACTGTCAATGGGCGTGTCCCGCCCACACCCCCGTTCCGGAATACATCAGGATGATCGCCGCGGGACGTTACGGCGATGCTTACATGGTCAACTGGAAGTCGAATGTCTTCCCCGGCATCCTCGGCCGCACCTGTGACCGGCCCTGCGAACCCGCCTGCAGGCGCGGCAGGGTTGAGGAACATAACCAGACCAACCCGGAGCCGGTCGCAATTTGCCGCCTGAAGCGCGTTGCCGCCGACAACAAGGGCGACATCCGCGCGCAGCTCCCCAAGGCTCCGCCGCAGAAAAACGGCAAGCGCATCGCCTGTATCGGCGCCGGGCCGGCATCGCTGACGGTCGCACGCGACCTGGCGCCGCTCGGCTACGAAGTCGTGGTGTTTGATCAGGACCCGAGAGCAGGTGGCATGATCCGCACGCAGATCCCGCGTTTCCGCCTGCCCGAAGAAGTCATCGACGAGGAAGTCGGCTACGTGCTCGACATTGGCGTGGAGTTCCGCGGTGGCGCGCGCATCGACAGCATGAAGAAGCTGCTGGCGCAGGATTTCGACGCGGTGTTCGTCGGAACGGGCGCGCCGCGCGGACGGGACCTGGACCTCCCCGGGCGCAAGGAAGCGGGCAAGAACATCCACATCGGCATCGACTGGCTGTCGTCGGTTTCATTCGGCCACGTCGAGAAAATCGGCAAGCGCGTGATCGTGCTCGGTGGCGGCAACACCGCAATGGACTGCTGCCGGACTTCGCGTCGACTCGGCGGGTCCGACGTCAAGGTCATCGTGCGCAGCGGCTTCGATGAAATGAAGGCCAGCCCGTGGGAAAAGGAAGACGCGGCCCATGAAGGCATCCCCATTTTGAACTACCTGGTGCCCAAGGCCTTCGAGCATCGCAACGGCAAGCTCAGCGGCATGACCTTCGAAAAGGTCAGGGCCGTGCTCGACGCCAAGGGACGCCGGCAGCTCGTGCCGACCGGCGAACCGGATCAGCACTTCGAGTGCGATGACGTGCTCGTGGCCGTGGGCCAGGAGAATTCCTTTCCCTGGATCGAACGCGATGCCGGGATCGAATTCGACAAGTCGGGCATGCCGGTGGTTGACAAGGTGACTTTCCAGGCCTCGCAGCCGCGCGTATTTTTCGGCGGGGACGCGGCGTTCGGCCCGAAGAACATCATCTGGGCGGTTGCCCACGGCCATGACGCGGCGATTTCGATCGACAAGTTCTGTAACGGCGAGGATGTCCGCGTGCGGCCCGGTCCGCTGGTGAATCTGGTCAGCCAGAAGATGGGCATCCACGAGTGGAGCTACGACAACGATGTCTCCGGCGACCTGCGCCACAAGGTACCGCTCAAGGACCAGATCATCGCGCTGAAGAGCATCAAGGTCGAAGTCGAACTCGGCTTCGACGCAAAAATGGCTTTTGCGGAAGCGCAGCGCTGCCTGAACTGCGACGTGCAGACCGTATTCTCGCCGCCGCTGTGCATCGAGTGCGACGCCTGCGTCGACATTTGCCCGATGGACTGCATCACGTTCACAGCCAACGGCGAGGAAGAAGACCTGCGCGGCCGGCTCAGCGCTCCGGCCAGGGAGTTGTCGCAGGATTTGTACATCTCGGACCTGCTCAAGACCGGCCGCATCATGGCCAAGGACGAGGATGTGTGCCTGCACTGCGGGTTGTGCGCGGAACGCTGCCCGACCGGCGCGTGGGACATGCGCAAATTTCTCCTGAATGTCACGCACGCGGGGCCGGCATGTCGCAGCCAAAAATAAACGACTTCGTCGTCAAATTCGCCAACATCAACGGCTCGGGCTCGGCGTCGGCTAACCAGTTGTTCGCGAAATCCATCCTGCGCATGGGCGTGCCGGTGAGCCCGCGCAACATTTTCCCGTCGAACATCCAGGGCCTGCCGACCTGGTATGAAGTGCGGATTTCGGAGGCGGGTTATCTGGGCGCGCGCGGCGGCGTCGACCTGATGGTGGCGATGAATCCGCAAACCTGGGACAAGGATGTACTCGGCATCGATCCGGGCGGGTATTTGTTCTACGACTCGACCAAGCCGCTGCCGAAATCGAAATTCCGCGAGGACGTGCGTGTCATTGGCGTGCCGCTGACTGAAATCTGCAACCTGCAGTATTCCGATCCGCGCCAAAGACAGCTGTTTCGCAATATCGTCTATGTTGGCGCGCTGGCCGCTTTGCTGGATATCGACATCGCGGAGATCGAGAAGCTCATCGGCGAACAGTTCAAGGGCAAGGACAAGCTGATTGCGCCGAACATCACGGCATTGCACCTCGGCCGCGATTACGCGAAAACGCATTTCGAATGCCCGATCGGCCTGAGCGTGCGTCGCGCCTCCGCTGTGGGCGACAGCATTTTTATCGACGGCAACACCGCGGCCGCACTAGGTTGCGTGTACGGCGGCGCGACCGTGGCTGCCTGGTATCCGATCACGCCCTCGTCGAGCCTGGCGGAAGCATTCGCGCGGCAATGCCGGACTTATCGCCAGGATGCGTTGGGCAACAATCGTTATGCGGTGATCCAGGCCGAAGACGAACTTGCTTCGATCGGCATGGTGATCGGTGCGAGCTGGAACGGCGCACGGGCATTCACTTGCACCTCGGGTCCCGGCATTTCACTGATGCAGGAGTTCATCGGCCTGGCCTATTTTGCCGAGATTCCCGCAGTGATTTTCGACGTGCAGCGCGGCGGCCCTTCGACCGGCATGCCTACGCGTACGCAGCAGGCCGATGTGCTGGCATGCGCGTATGCCTCGCACGGCGACACGAAGCACGTGCTGCTGTTTCCCGAAGACCCGGCCGAGAGTTTCGATTTCGCGGCCGATGCGTTCGATATTGCCGAGCGGCTGCAGACACCGGTATTCGTGCTGCTCGATCTGGACATCGGCATGAATGACCACCTGAGCCGGCCGCTGGCCTGGGACGATGCGCGCCGCTACGACCGCGGCAAGGTCGCGACTTTCGACGATCTCGATTCGGGCAAGGAGTTCGGGCGCTATCTCGATATCGACGGCGATGGAATCACCTATCGCACTTATCCCGGCACGCATCCGTCGCGCGGATCGTTCTTCACGCGCGGGACGACCAAGGATCGCTATGCGCGTTACAGCGAAGCGGGCCCGGACTACATGGACAACATGCAGCGGCTGCTGCGCAAATTCGAATCGGCCAAGGAACTGATCCCGAAGCCGCAGGTCCGGTCGGCTCTGCAGCCGAGCCGGCTCGGCGTGATTTACTATGGCTCCACCAGTCCGGCCATGCACGAAGCGCTCGATTCTCTCGAGCAGCAGGGCATCCACTTCGACGCAATGCGCATACGCGCGTTCCCGTTCCACGACCAGGTTGAGGATTTCATCGCGACGCATGACCATGTGTTCGTAGTTGAACAGAACCGCGACGCGCAATTGCGCATGCTGCTGGTGAACGAATGCGGCGTCGATCCCGCCAAACTGACGCCGGTGCTGCACTACGACGGCACGCCGATCACCGCGCGTTTCATCGTCAGGGAGATAGCCGAGGACGCAAAAGCACTCAAGGTAACGCCGATGAGGAAAGTATCGCCATGACCTACATATCCAAGCCGAAGCTGCATCATCCGCAACTGCCAGCCAACAAGCTGGGCTTCACGCGGCGCGACTACGAAGGTGCGATTTCCACGCTCTGCGCGGGATGCGGCCACGATTCGATCAGCGCGGCGATCATCCAGGCCTGTTTCGAACTTGACCTCCCGCCGCATCGGATCGCCAAGTTGTCCGGCATCGGTTGCTCGTCGAAAACGCCGACTTATTTCCTGAGCAGCTCGCACGGTTTCAACAGCGTGCACGGGCGCATGCCGTCCGTGCTGACCGGTGCCAATTTGGCCAACCGCGAGCTGATTTACCTGGGCGTATCGGGCGACGGCGATTCCGCATCGATCGGACTCGGGCAATTCGCGCACAGTTTGCGCCGCGGCGTGAACATGGTTTATATCGTCGAGAACAACGGCGTCTACGGCCTGACGAAAGGCCAGTTCTCGGCGACTTCGGACCGCGGTTCGAAGAGCAAGAAAGGTGCGGTCAACACCGATACCGCCATCGACATGGTTCTGCTGGCGATGGAACTGGGCGCAACGTATGTCGCGCGCAGCTTTTCCGGCGACAAGGCGCAACTGGTGCCACTGATCAAAGGCGCGATCCTGCATCGCGGCGCGGCGTTCATCGACTGCATTTCGCCTTGCGTGGCGTTCAACAACCATTCCGGTTCGACCAAGAGCTTCGATTACGTGCGGGAGCATAACGAAGCGGTCAACCAGCTCGACGTCATGATGCCGCGCGAGACGATCACGGCGGACTATGCGCCGGGTCAAGTCGAGGAAATCACCCAGCACGACGGGTCCGTGCTGAAACTGCGCAAGCTGGCCGCGGAATACGACGTGCACGATCGCATCGCAGCGATGAACTACCTGCAGGGACGCAAGGCGGCCGGGGAAATCGTGACGGGGGTCTTACACGTCGATCCCGAGCCGGAAGACCTGCATGCGCACCTGGGCACCGTGGCCTCGCCGTTCAACAAGCTCGGCGAGAAGGACCTGTGTCCCGGCGGTGGTGCGCTGGAGAAGTTCAATGCCGCGTATCGCTGACGCAATTCTGTAATTGGTAATTAGTGATTGGCGGGGCGCCAGCTTTGCCGATGTTTTATAACCGCGCACCCGTTACCCGGTAAAATTTGCGCTTCGCTCCAGGCTTCGCGGTTCGCCCCCTTGAACGGATTTACACCAGCAGAACTCGATCAGTTCGCCCGCGACGGGTTTGTCGTCTCGCGCGGCCTCGTGCCGAACGCAATGTGCGAAAGCCTGAAGGTGCTGGCGCGGCGCGATCTTGCGGCGCAAGCGCAGCCGCTGGAATACGAGGCCCAGGTCAGGTACCCGGGGGCGCCGGCATCGATCGATGCGCCTGGCGGGCGCACGGTGCGGCGGCTGATGCGGGCGTGCGCGCGCGATCCGTTGTACCGGGACTGGGCGACGTCGGCGCAACTGGCGAGCAGGCTGCACCAGGTGATCGGACCCTCGCTGGAATTGTCGCAGGCCCACCACAATTGCATCATGACCAAGAACCCCGCTTTCAGCAGCGCCACCGGCTGGCACCAGGACATTCGCTATTGGTCGTTCGAGAAACCCGAACTGGTTTCGGTGTGGCTCGCGCTCGGTCCCGAGCACGAGGAAAACGGCTGCCTGTGGCTGGTGCCCGGCTCGCACAAAATGGACTTTGGCCGCGAGCAGTACGACCAGGATCTGTTTTTCCGCACCGACCTCTCGCAGAACCAGCATGTTCTGCAGGCAAAAGTCGCAGCGGAGCTCGATGAAGGCGACGTGCTGTTTTTCCATTGCCGCCTGCTGCACGCGGCGGGCCGTAATCGCACGTCACTGACCAAGTTCGCCGCCGTGTTTACCTATCATGCCGCGGACAACCGTCCGTTGCCCGGAACGCGCTCTGCATCGTTACAGGAAATTGCGCTGCGGTAGTGATCAGTCGCGCCGCGCCGGCCCTTACGGTCCTGCAGGTTGCGCCATTCGACATCGTTAAGGGTCTGCTGGACGCGGATGCGTCTTCATTGTAAAAATGACGGAACAAGGATTAGTCGAAGTTGGGGCGTGAAAAAAAAGAGGGATCAAATGCTTCGCAAAGTGACTTTGTTTTCGGAACTGTCCGATGCTCAGCTGGATCTTTTGGACGCACGTTCAACCGTACGCACTTATCCCAAGGGTTCGATCATTGTCAATGAGGGCGAGCAGGGCAACGCGCTATTCGTTATCCAATCAGGCAGCGTGAAAACCTATTTGAGCGAGACGAACGGCAAGGAAGTGCTGCTTTCCACGCAAGGCCCGGGAGATTATTTCGGTGAACTTGCCCTGTTCGACGACGCGCCCCGCTCGGCATCCGTTGCCGTTGTCGAACCGTGCAAGGTGACGATCATTTCCAAGGCCACGCTGCGCGACACACTGCACGAACGGCCCGAGATCGCGCTGGTATTGCTCAAGGGGCTGGCGTCACGCATCCGCGCACTGACCGAAAATGTCCGCACGCTGGCCTTGCTTGACGTATTCGGTCGACTTGTTGCCACGCTCTATTCCCTGGCCAAGGCGACCGGAGACGGGAAACACCTGATCGAACAAAAGCTGACGCAGCAGGACCTTGCAAATCGGATCGGAGCTTCCCGGGAAATGGTAAGCCGCATCATGAATGATCTCGTAAAAGGTGGATATATAGAGATCGGCCAGAAGCAGATCGTGATCTGCAAGAAAATTCCGTCAAGTTGGTAGCAAGATCGCGCGGGACCGCAAGTTGGCAACGGGCACAGACTGTAGACGTTGTAGGCGGTATATTGGCGGGCAGACTAAACCAAAGCCTGCAATTCCATCTCCGCTTTTTGCAACCAGATCGGCATTTGCAATTCCCTGAGCAGGGAAACGGCATTGTCCAGATTCCGCCGGGCAGCGTCCCGTTGTCCGGTTCGCCGATGCAGTTGGCCGAGTGCGAGTTCCGAACGCGCAAGCAAAGGCCGCAGCTGAAGTTCCCGCGCGCCCTCTATCGCCTGTTCAAACAGGCCGCGCGCCTTGTCGACGCTGGTTCCTCCTTCGGCCATTCGCGCCAGTCCGAGTACGTGGTGCTCCCATGCCACCCAGCCGCGTTCACCCCGCAGTTCGGCTAATTCCAATGCTTGCTCCATCAAATGCACGGCTTTTTCCGGTTGACCTGCGATGAGGTAGGTATAGCCGAGAAATCCGACGATCCAAGAGCGTCCGGACTCGATTTTCAGGGAATTCATCTCGTTGACAGCATGCTCTGCCATGGCGATGCCATCGTCGTGCCGCCCCACGTAGGCGTACGCAATTCCGAGGAAGGACGCCACGAACGGCAATTCGAGACGCAGGTTCATGGATTGGCATAGCGCGAATCCCGGTTCCAGTTGTGCAATCGCGCGTTCTATCTCCCCTTTGCGTAAGTAGAGGAAACCGCCGCAATACTTGGCGAAGGCTTCGCTGAACGGATGTTTCACCTCTTCCGCGAGTCGAATCGCTTCCTGCCACTCGGCAATGGCTTCCGGGAATCGCCCCAGTTCGGCGAGCGACCATGATAAATGCCCTCGCGTGAACACCAGCGGGATACCCGCCATCCCCAGCCGGTCCTTGGCGAGATCCCCGTTGAGCGCCTTGATGTTGTCCAGATAGAAAGCGATGGCCCGTGCATGATCCCCAAGGTGGAAGTACATTTGCCCCAAGTGGAAATTGGCCGGTGCCTGAATGCCGGGGTCGTCGAAGCTTTTTCCGATTTCGATAGCCTTTTCCCCGGCCTCGATGGCACTCGCGTGATTTCCGCTCAACCGATGCGATTGCGCGAGATAGCTCAGGACGCGACCGTGTCTGCGTTTGTCGACGATGGACTCCGCCAGTCCGGCGGCCTTCTGCAACGTGTCGAGCACCCGGTCAAATTCTCCGAGCGGGTGCAGGGCACTGCGCAGCTCCAGACGCAGATCAATGGATTTCTCCATGTTTTCCCTAGTTTCAGGCAACTGTCCGAGCGCGCCCAGCGCCTGGTCGAAGTAGCTGACGGCTTCCTGATTAGCCGAATGCGAAAGCGCTTTCAGACCAGCCTGGTGAAGGTAGGTCACGGCCCGCGGCCAGACCTCGCCGCGCACCGCATGATGACTCAGCCGTTCGAGTTGCTCGGCAATGCGGCCCGCGTAGAGTTTTTCCATGGCGGACACTATCTGCGCATGCGCGGCCCGCCGTCGCTCCTGGAGCAGGCTGGAGTACGCAACCTCATGCGTTAGCGCATGCTTGAAGGTGTACTCGATGTCGGGGAACAATTTCGCTTCGTAAAGAAATTCCGCCGCCTGCAGTCGTCCGAGGCCGGCTTGCAGATCGTCGGACGACAGCTCCGCGATGTCCTGCAGCAGAGGGAAGGGCACATCTTTGCCGATGACGGCAGCAGTCTGCAGCAGGCGCTTGTCCTCCGGTTGCAGGCGGTCGATACGGGCCGCGAGCACGGCCTGGACGCGCCCCGGCACCTGGATGCTGGCAAGCGGCGCCTGTAGCCGGTAGCTTCCGCGCTCGCCCGCCAGCACGCCTGCTTCGACCAGGCTGCGCACGCTTTCTTCGAGGAAAAAAGGATTACCCTCGGTGCGCTGGATCAGGGTGCGCCGCAGGTCGCGCTGCTGGTCTGCGCCGCCGAGCAAACCCTGCAACAGTTCCTCCGCACTCTCGGGAGGGAGTGGGTCGACTCGCAGTTGCGCGTAATAGGACTTCGAGCCCCAGCTCGACTGGTATTCGGGACGGAAGTTGACCAGCAGCAGGATGCGGGACGTCGGCAGGCTCTCGACCAGGCTTTTCAGGAAGGCCTGCGTTTCACTGTCGATCCAGTGCATATCCTCGA
>JANXVW010000027.1 GCA_025351455.1 Betaproteobacteria bacterium
CCCCGGCGAAGGCGCGTTTTATGGCCCGAAAATCGAGTTTTCGCTAAAAGATTCGATTGGCCGGGTCTGGCAATGCGGCACCTTACAACTGGATTTCGAACTCCCAGGCCGGCTCGGAGCGGAATATATCGCCGAAGACAACAGCCGGCGGCTCCCGGTCATGCTGCACCGGGCGATTCTGGGGTCGATGGAGCGTTTTATCGGTATCCTGATCGAACACTACGCGGGTGCCATGCCCTTATGGCTCTCGCCGGAGCAGGTTGTCGTCCTGAATATCTCCGAGCATCAGGCCGATTACGCCGGCCAAGTGGCCCAAAGGCTCGACAAAGCGGGGTTCCGTGCTTTTGCGGACTTGAGAAACGAGAAAATTACCTATAAAATTCGCGAACATAGTTTGCAGAAGCTGCCTTACCAACTGGTGGTTGGTGATAAAGAGGTGGCGGCAAACGCCGTTGCCGTGCGTACCCGCAGTGGTAGCGATCTCGGTCAAATGCCGCTCGATGAATTTATCGGGCGACTCAAATCCGAATTGCCGCAGCCGGTAAGCGCGGCTTAATTTTTTGATGGAGGCCTGCTTATAGCTCAGGACAGGGATGTCAGGATCAACGGCGAGATAACTGCGCCGGAGGTCCGGCTCATCGGTATCAAGGGTGAGCCAATTGGGGTCGTCAGTCTCGCCCAGGCGAATGCCATGGCGGAGGAACTGGAAATCGATCTGGTGGAAATCGCGCCAACTGCACAGCCGCCCGTCGCGCGGTTGATGGACTTCGGTAAGTTCAAGTACAGCGAGGCCAAGAAGCGTCACGAGGCCAAGCTCAAGCAGAAGCAGATTCAGGTCAAGGAAGTAAAATTCCGGCCCGGCACCGACGACGGCGACTATGCAATCAAATTGCGCAATCTGACCCGCTTTCTGGCTGAAGGCGACAAGACCAAGATAACCCTGCGCTTCCGCGGTCGGGAAATGGCGCACCAGGAATTTGGTTTCAAATTGCTGGAAAGGGTGAAAGCCGACCTCGAGCCGTATGGCGTGGTCGAACAGTTTCCGAAAATGGAAGGCCGGCAGATGGTCATGGTGCTGAGCCCGAAGAAGAAGTAGTGATTGGCTGGCAGTTGTATGGTGCTGGACAACGAATGACGGATGTCGAACGCGGGGTTGGCGGCCAACAGTCCCGGACAATCGGTCAGGATCGTAAAACAAGTGATTCCCAGGCAACAAAGCGCTCCCTCGAGGGGACGCCTGGAGTCAAGCTAAAACATGAAGGAGTAAACGTGCCCAAGATGAAAACCAAAAGCGGCGCAGCGAAGCGTTTCAAGGCGCTCGGCAGCGGCCGCTTCAAGCGTACGCAGGCTAACCTGCGCCATATCCTTACCAAGAAGTCGACCAAGCGCAAACGCCATTTGCGCGGCAATACGGCCGTGAGTCCGGCGGACCACGGCCATATCCGGTCGATGCTTCCTTACGCCTAACCGGAGACCGCCATGCCAAGAGTCAAACGTGGTGTCACCGCGCGTGCGCGGCATAAAAAAGTTTTCGAGAAATCGAAGGGCTTCCGCGGCCGCCGCGGCAATGTCTACCGGATCGCCAAGCAGGCGGTCATGCGCGCTGGCCAGTACTCGTATCGCGACCGCCGCCGCAAGAAACGCGATTTCCGTGCGTTGTGGATCGTTCGCATCAACGCCGCTGCGAGAGAATTCGGCATGACCTACAGTACCCTGATCAACGGCCTGAAGAAAGCCGCGATCGAGGTCGATCGCAAGGTCCTTGCCGACATCGCCGTCTTCGACAAATCCGCTTTTGAACGGATCGCGAGTCAGGCAAAAGCCAGCCTCGGCGCCTGATTCGGGAAATCGAAGTCAAAAGGAGGCTGCGAGGCCTCCTTTTTTTATTCAGCCCGACGCTGGTTTGGCCGGGCGCTTACATCAGTCACAGCCGCGACGAGATGGATAACCTCGACGGCATCATTGCCGACGCGAAAGCGAATTTCGACAGCATCACGGACCTTGCTGCCCTGGAGCAGGCCAAGGCGCGTTTTCTTGGCAAGAGCGGTGCGCTGGCGGAGCTGCAAAAAGGTCTCGGCAAATTATCCGCTGAAGAACGTCCCCGCGCCGGCGCCCTGTTCAACAACGCCAAAGTGCAGATCGAGGCACTGCTCCAGGCGCGTCGCGAGGCGATCGCAGCGGTTGCCCTGGAAGCCCGATTAGCCGAAGAGGCGTTGGATGTTACGCTGCCCGGACGCGGACGCAGTCGTGGCGGAATTCATCCTGTCATCCGGACCTGGCAGCGCATCGAAGCAATCTTCCGTTCAGTCGGATTTGACGTTGCCGATGGTCCCGAGATCGAAACCGACTGGTACAACTTCACCGCGCTCAACCAACCGGAAAATCATCCGGCGCGATCGATGCACGACACGTTTTATGTCGAGGGCGGCCTGCTTCTGCGCACGCACACCAGTCCGATGCAGGTGCGTTACGCCCGCACCCACAAGCCGCCGATCAAAGTCATTTCACCGGGGCGGACGTATCGCGTCGACTCGGATGCGACGCACTCGCCGATGTTTCACCAGGTCGAAGGCCTGTGGCTCGACGAGAACGTCAGCTTCGCCGACCTGAAGGGTGTGTATACCGATTTCTTGCGCAAGTTCTTCGAGACCGACGCACTGCAGGTACGCTTCCGACCGTCTTTTTTTCCCTTCACCGAGCCGTCCGCGGAAATCGACATGGCTTTTGCGAGCGGACCGCACAAGGGACGATGGCTGGAGATTTCCGGTGCCGGCCAGGTACATCCGAACGTGGTGCGCAATTTCGGGCTCGATCCCGAACGCTACACCGGCTTCGCTTTCGGCAGCGGCCTCGAGCGCCTGACCATGCTGCGTTATGGCATAGACGATTTGCGTCTGTTCTACGACGGCGATCTGCGTTTCCTGCGGCAATTCAACTGACATGCAATTCTCGGAAAACTGGCTGCGCACGCTGGTCGACCCCAAGCTATCCACCGGGGAGCTTGCCCACCTGCTGACGATGTCCGGCCTGGAAGTCGAGGACTGCCATGAGGTTGCCCCGCCATTCAGCGGGGTTGTCGTCGGCCAGGTGATGAAGACGGAGAAGCATCCCAACGCCGACAAGCTGAAGGTATGCCACGTGGATGTCGGTGCCGCGCAGCTGCTTAACATTGTTTGCGGCGCACCCAATGTTGCGGAGGGTATGAAAGTGCCATGCGCAATCGTGGGCGCGCGCCTGCCAGGTGCATCGCCGGATCAGCCCGTGGAAATCAAGGGCGCGACAATGCGCGGCGTGGAGAGCCGCGGCATGCTTTGTTCCGCGCGCGAACTGGGATTGTCTGAAGACCACAGTGGGCTGCTGAAGCTGCCCGATGACGCGATAGTCGGCCGCGACGTTCGGGAAGTGCTGGCGCTGAACGACAAGATCTTCATCATCAAGCTCACGCCCAATCGCGCTGATTGCCTGTCCGTGCTGGGCGTGGCTCGCGAAGTGTCGGCCCTGACCCGTTCGCCGCTGCAATCACCACCAATTTCAGCAGTTCCCAATACAAACAAGGCGACCTTTCCTGTGAAGATATCGGCGGCCGATGGTTGCGGCCGCTTCAGTGGCCGGGTAATACGCAACGTGAATGCCGGGGCGGAATCGCCCGAATGGATGAAGCAGCGGCTGGAGCGCGCGGGGCAGCGTTCGATCTCGGCCCTGGTCGATGTCACCAACTACGTGATGCTGGAGTTGGGTCGTCCGCTGCATGTGTACGATCTGGACAAGCTCGCCGGTGGCATCGATGTGCGTTTCGGCCGCAAAGGCGAAAAGCTCAAACTGCTCACCGAACAGATTGTGGACCTCGACGAAAGCGTCCTGGCCATCACCGACGCGAGCGGGCCGATCGGACTTGCCGGCATCATGGGTGGCGACAGCACCAAAGCGGACCTCGATTCGCGCAACGTTTTCCTGGAAGCTGCATTCTTTTTCCCGGACACGATTGCAGGCAGGGCGCGACGCTACAATTTCACGAGCGATGCTTCGCATCGTTTCGAGCGCGGAGTTGATTTCGATAACAATATCGACGGGATCGAGCGTGCCACAGCACTGATACTCGAGATCTGCGGCGGGGAGCCCGGCCCGGTCACCGACAACGTGGCAAAGCTGCCGCAGCGGCAACCCGTGAAAATGCGTGTAGCACGGGCGCGCAAGATCATCGGCGTGCCGATTTCCGCCGACGAAATGTCGGATATCTTCGCACGACTCGGTTTCAAATCCGCCCGAGAGGGCAAAGCTGCCGACGAGACCTTTGTCATCACGCCGCCAAGTTACCGATTCGATATCGAAATCGAGGAAGACCTGATCGAGGAGGTAGCGCGCGTATACGGGTTCGAGCGCATTCCCGCCAGTCCGCCGCTTGCCGTGGCGAACATGCTGGCTTTGCCGGAGGAGCGTCGGTCGTTGCATGACCTGCGCGAGCGCATGGCGGCGGCTGGCTACCAGGAGATCGTCAGCTACAGCTTCGTGGAAGAAAGCTGGGAACAGGATTTTGCCGGGAATGCGCAGCCGCTGCGGCTGCTCAACCCGATCGCGAGCCAGCTCGCGGTCATGCGCTCAAGCCTGATTGGGGGGTTGGCCGCCAATGTTCGCTACAACCTGAACCGCAAAGTTGACCGGGTACGGGTATTCGAGGTCGGCCGCGCCTTTTTGCGCGATGCCGGCGTCCTGGACAATGATGTGCAGGTGGCAGGCATACGCCAGCCCATGCGCATCGCGGCGGCGGCTTTTGGCGCCGCCGACGAAGAGCAATGGGGCATTACGTCCCGCAGCGTGGATTTTTTCGACTTGAAGAACGATGTCGAGGGCTTGCTGGCGCCCGGACAGGTCCGCGTCGAGCCTGCCCAGCATCCGGCGCTGCATCCCGGGCGCAGCGCGCGCGTAGTGCTTGATGGTGCTCAGATCGGTTGGCTAGGGGAGCTGCATCCGCGTTTGCAACGCAAATACGAATTGCCCGCACCGCTGGTATTATTCGAACTTGATGCCGAGCCTTTACTGGCCCGCAATCTGCCGCGTTACTCTGAAGTTTCCAAATTTCCGCCCGTTCGCCGCGATTTGGCGTACGTCTTTGACGAAAAATTCCCCGTCCAGTCCATCGTTGACAGCCTCATGCGGTCGAAATCGCCTATTGTCGAAGCCATTTCGGTGTTCGACGTGTACCGTGGCAAAGGTATCGAAAATGGCAAAAAGGGTCTTGCATTCCGAGTGTTATTGCAAGATACTCAAAAAACTCTGACGGACGCCGAAGTAGATGCAGCGCTGGCGGGCCTGCGCGGAGTTCTGGAACACGAATACGGTGCCAAGCTCCGACAATAAGGTGAATCGATGACACTGACCAAAGCCGATCTGGCGGATCTGTTGTTCGAGAAGGTGGGATTGAACAAGCGCGAAGCCAAGGACATGGTGGAATCGTTTTTCGAGGAAGTGCGCATGGCCTTGGAAAACGGCGACGGCGTGAAGCTGTCCGGCTTCGGCAATTTTCAGCTGCGCGATAAGCCGCAACGGCCCGGACGCAATCCCAAAACCGGTGAAGAGATTCCAATCACGGCACGCCGTGTCGTGACGTTTCATGCCAGCCAGAAACTGAAGGCGATGGTCGAGAAGAACTACGGTGGACAGCAGCAACCACAACAGCAGTCCTAGGGCACCGCTGCCCCCCATCCCCGCGAAGCGCTACTTCACCATCGGTGAGGTAAGCGAGCTTTGCGGCGTGAAGCCGCATGTTTTGCGTTACTGGGAGCAGGAATTCACCCAGCTCAAGCCCGTAAAGCGCCGCGGCAACCGTCGTTATTACCAGCACCATGAAGTCCTGCTTATCCGGCGCATCCGTGAGCTTTTGTACGAACAGGGCTTCACTATCAGTGGCGCACGGGCGCGGTTGGATGAATCCGCGATGCAGATCAAGCCCGCCGCTCCCGCCAAATTCAATCCCGCATTCCTGCGCAAGGAAATTCAGGGCGTGCTCGACCTCCTGCGGGAGTAACGTTCCCGGCATTGCTCCTGCTATAATCCTTTCGTAAGTTCGGGGCGTAGCGCAGCCTGGTAGCGTACCTGCATGGGGTGCAGGTGGTCGGAGGTTCAAATCCTCTCGCCCCGACCAAACAATCCGCGTAATAACCTCTGGCCGGCAGATTTTCGAGAAGAATGAACGGACGGAAAACGAACGTTTCCAGTTCTTCCGTTCTTCGGGACGAGGTCCGGGCCAGCCGATTCAGCCGATGCGTATTCTCCTGAGCAACGACGACGGGTATTTCGCGCCCGGCCTCGCCGCGCTCGCGGAGGCTTTGTCGAAACTGGCGGAAATCGTGGTGGTCGCCCCAGAGCGCGACCGCAGCGGCGCCAGCAATTCCCTTACGCTTGACCGCCCCTTGCTTGTCAGGCGCTCCCATAACGGATTCCTCTACGTCAACGGTACGCCGACGGATTGCGTGCATCTCGCGGTGACCGGGCTTCTCGACGCAATGCCGGACATGGTGATATCCGGCATCAATCACGGCGCCAACATGGGCGACGACACCATTTATTCGGGCACCGTAGCTGCGGCAACGGAGGGATTTCTGCTGGGAATCCCGTCGATCGCCATGTCGCTTGCCAGCAAGTCAGCGGGCAATTATGCGACCGCCGCGCGAGTGGCATGCGAATTATTCGAGCGCTATCGCGATCACCCCATCGCCTCCGCGCTATTGCTGAATGTAAACGTACCCGACGTGCCCTACGATCAGCTGGAGGGCACGGAAGTGACTCGGCTCGGCCGGCGCCACAAGGCGGAGGCAGTCATCAAATCCACCAATCCGCGCGGCGAGACAGTTTATTGGGTCGGTGCGGCGGGAGACGCGCAGGATGCGGGTGCCGGCACGGATTTTCATGCCATTGCGCATCGCAAGGTATCGGTTACACCGCTGCAGATCGACTTGACCCAATACGCGAGCCTCGATCAAGTGCGCGACTGGCTGGTTGAGACGGTGCACGTGTGATGCGCCCAACCGCCTCTCAGGACGATGAATAACCGGAACGCTGGCATCGGCATGACGTCGCAGCGCACGCGTATGCGCATGATCGAGCGTCTGCGAGATCAGGGGGTCAAGGACGAGGTCGTGTTGAACGCGATGGCGGAGATCCCGCGCCATATTTTCGTCGATGAAGCACTGGCAAGCCGCGCCTACGACGACGTCGCCTTGCCGATCGGCTTCGGCCAGACCATTTCCAATCCGTTTACCGTGGCGCGCATGGTCGAGTTGGCTCGCGGCGGCCGCACGCTGCACAAGGTACTGGAAATCGGCACGGGTTGCGGATACCAGGCGGCAGTGCTGGCGCGCGTGGCGCGCGAAGTCTATTCAATGGAACGATTGGCCGGGCTGCTTTCGAAGGCCAGAGTGCGTTTGAGGGAACTCGGGATGCGCAACATCAAACTCAAACATGGCGACGGGCACGCCGGCCTGAAGGACCAGGGGCCGTTCGATGCGATTGTCATGGCGGCGGCGGCAACCCATCTGCCGGAAATGCTGGCCGATCAACTTTGCGAAGGCGGGCGGCTGGTCTTGCCGCTGGGAACGCGCGAGCAAAGGCTCGTGCTGGTTGAACGCAATGCAGGCGGTTTCACCCAATCGGTACTGGACGAAGTCAAATTCGTGCCGTTGATTGCGGGAGTATTGGCGTGACGCTTTTTTCTTTGTTAAAAAAATGGCAGATAATTTCGGTAGTCGCAATTTCTGCGTTGCTTGCCGCCTGTGCGACGCCAACGGCCGCGCCGGTAGTGGAACGATCGCCCAATGCCGCGCCCGCGGCAAAAAAAACGCCGCCAGCATCCCTGCCTGTCACGACGGCAGCGAAGCTGCAAACGCCTGCGCCCGTGACCGTTGCGCCGGCGAACCTGCCAGCGGCCGCTGCGTCCGTTGTGACCACGGGAAAGCCGGAGAGACCGCAGACACCACTGGAAGAACCCACGACGAAGCCTTATCGCGAAGGTGACTGGAGACCGGAGTATCACGTCGTTAAGAAGGGCGATACTCTCTATAGCATCGCACTCGACTACGGCCAGGATTATCGCGAGCTGGCGGCATGGAACAATCTTGAAGATGCGGGGTTGATCCGGATCGATCAGCGACTGCGGCTGTTCCCGCCGGACAGCGTGGGAGAGCCAACTTTGGCGCAGCCCATTGCGCTTGCCGCACCCCTGCCGACTCCGGTCTACTCGGAACCCAAGGCGCGCAAGCTGCCATACTCGGAACAGGCGATGACGCAACTGAAAATGCCCGTGCCGGCGGCAGCGCCGACTCCAGCGGTTGCTGCCCCAGCCCAGCCGCAAGCAAAATCATCTTCGGCCCACGTGGTGCCGGCCCCGCCTGTGCAAAAAGAAACGCCGGCAGGCGACGGCAAGATGATTTGGGAATGGCCCGCGCAGGGCAAGCTTTTATACGGATTCGGACAGGGCTCGAATCAGAAGGGCGTGGGCATCGAAGGACGCAGCGGCCAACCAGTGCTGGCGGCCGCGCCCGGCAAGGTGGTA
>JANXVW010000032.1 GCA_025351455.1 Betaproteobacteria bacterium
ATGGCGCAACAGGGCGAGGAAGCCATCGGCTCGATGGGTAACGACTCTCCCCTGGCAGTGCTGTCGAACAAGGACAAGCCGCTTTACAACTACTTCAAGCAGCTCTTTGCGCAGGTGACCAACCCGCCGATCGATCCGATCCGGGAAGACCTGGTGATGTCGCTGGTGTCGTTCATCGGCCCGAAGCCCAACCTGCTGGGCATCGACGAGACCAATCCGCCGATGCGCCTGGAAGTGGGCCAGCCCGTGCTCGACTTCAACCAGATGGACACCATCCGCCACATCGATTACTACACCGGTGGCAAATTCAAATCGTTTGAGATCGACATTACCTATCCGGTGGCCTGGGGCAAGCAGGCCATCGAGGCGCGGCTTGCGAGTCTGTTCGCGCAAGCCGAAGACGCGGTGCGTTCCGGCTTCAGCATCCTGATCGTATCGGATCGCAAGGTCGACGCCGATCACGTCGCCATTCCGGCGTTGCTGGCGCTGTCCGGAATTCACCAGCACCTGGTGGGCAAAGGTCTGCGCACCAGCGCGGGCCTGGTGGTCGAGACCGGCTCGGCGCGCGAAGTCCACCACTTCGCGCTGCTCGCGGGTTACGGCGCGGAAGCCATCCATCCCTGTGTCGCGATGGAAACGATTTTCCACGCGGACGCCGCCATTCCCGAAGAGTACCGCGGCGAAAAGGGCGTCAAGAATTACGTCAAGGCGGTCGGCAAGGGCCTGATGAAAGTGATGTCCAAGATGGGCATCTCGACCTATCTGTCCTATACCGGCGCGCAGATATTCGAAGCTGTCGGCCTGGCCAAGGGCATGGTGGACAAGTATTTCACCGGTACGACGTCCAACGTCGAAGGTATCGGCGTGTTCGAAGTCGCGGAAGAGTCGATTCGCCATCATCTTGCAGCGTTTGGCGACGACCCGGTCTTGCACAGGGCGCTCGATGCCGGCGGCGAATACGCTTTTCGCGTGCGCGGCGAAGAACACATGTGGACACCGGATGCGATCGCCAAGCTGCAGCATTCCACGCGCACCAACAGCTTCCAGACATTCAAGGACTACACCAGGATCATCAACGATCAGTCCAAGCGGCACATGACGCTGCGCGGATTGTTCGAGTTCCGCATCGATCCGGCGAAGTCGATTCCGATCGAGGAAGTCGAACCCGCCAAGGAGATTGTGAAGCGTTTCGCCACCGGCGCGATGTCGCTGGGATCGATTTCCACCGAGGCGCATACCACGCTCGCGATCGCCATGAACCGCATCGGCGGCAAATCCAATACGGGCGAAGGCGGCGAAGATCCGCGCCGCTATCCGCTGGTCAAGGCAGGGGAGACCCTCGCCAGCCGTCTCGGGCGCGACCGCATCCAACGCGATATCCCGCTGCAGGAAGGCGATTCGCTGCGCTCCAAGATCAAGCAAGTCGCTTCAGGCCGCTTTGGCGTGACCGCCGAGTATCTTAACAGCGCCGATCAGATCCAGATCAAGATGGCGCAGGGCGCGAAGCCCGGCGAGGGCGGCCAGTTGCCCGGCCACAAGGTTTCCGAATACATCGCGGAATTGCGCTTCTCCGTTCCCGGCGTCGGACTGATCTCGCCGCCTCCGCATCACGACATCTATTCGATCGAAGATCTGGCGCAGCTGATCCACGACCTGAAAAACGGCAATCCGCGCGCCTCGATCAGCGTCAAGCTGGTTTCCGAAGACGGGGTCGGCACGGTTGCAGCCGGCGTGTCCAAGGCCAAGGCCGATCACGTCACCATTGCCGGCCACGATGGCGGAACGGGCGCGTCGCCGTGGTCTTCTATCAAGCATGCCGGCACGCCGTGGGAACTCGGCCTTGCCGAAACCCAGCAGACGCTGGTGCTAAATAAGCTGCGCGGCCGCATCGCGGTACAGGTGGATGGGCAGATGAAGACCGGGCGCGATGTCGTCATCGGTTCGATTCTAGGCGCCGACGAGTTCGGTTTCGCCACCGCGCCGCTGGTGGTCACCGGTTGCATCATGATGCGCAAATGCCACCTGAATACCTGCCCGGTCGGCGTCGCTACGCAGGATCCCGAGCTGCGCAAGAAATTCAAGGGGCAGCCCGAGCACGTCGTGAACTTCTTTTTCTTCATCGCGGAAGAAGTGCGCGAGATCATGGCCTCCCTTGGAATGCGCAAGCTGGGCGAGCTGATCGGCCGTACCGACCTGCTCGACATGAAGAAAGGAATCGAACACTGGAAGGCGAAGGGGCTCGATTTCTCGCGCATTTTCCAGATGCCGCACATGCCGCCCGAAGTCGCAATCTATAACTCGGAAAAGCAGGACCACGGGCTCGAGAAGGCGCTCGATCATCGCCTCATCGAACTGGCCCAACCGGCCATTCTGCGCGGCGAAAAAGTCACCATCGAGATGCCGATCCGCAACGTCAATCGCACGGTTGGCACCATGCTGTCGTCGGAGGTGGCGAGGAAATACGGCAACTCGGGCTTGGCCGACGACACCATTCATATTCGATTCGCAGGCAGCGCGGGTCAGAGTTTCGGTGCGTTCCTCGCCAAGGGGATCACTCTGGACCTCATCGGTGAAGGCAATGACTACGTCGGCAAGGGCTTGTCGGGCGGGCATATCTCGGTGCAGCCGTCGTCGAAGTTCAAGGGCAACCCGAGCGACAACATCATCGTCGGCAACACGGTGATGTACGGGGCGGTCGCGGGTGAAGCTTATTTCCGCGGCGTTGCGGGCGAGCGTTTCTGCGTGCGCAACTCCGGCGCCCGGGCTGTGGTGGAAGGCGTGGGCGACCACGGTTGCGAATACATGACCGGCGGCACCGTGGTCGTGCTGGGAATGACCGGACGCAATTTCGCGGCCGGCATGTCCGGCGGCATTGCCTACGTGCTGGACGAGGACGGAAGCTTCAACACCCGGTGCAACCCGTCGATGGTGCAAATCGAGCCCGTTCTCTCAGAGGCGGAGCAGGAGGCCAAAGTGTCGCGAGATGTCTGGCACATGGAGCAGGCTGACGAGTCCATCCTCAAGAGCTTCATAGACAGGCACGCGCGTTATTCCAACAGCGTCCGCGCCAGAGAAATCCTCGACAACTGGGCGACCTATCGTGCCAAGTTCGTCAAGGTGTTTCCGACGGAATACCGCCGCGCGCTTGGCGAGATGGCGGCGAAGCGGCGCAAGCTGGCAGCATAATCTACCGGGAAGCGCGACTGATGCCGGGAAGGGGGGATTCCTGGTACGTTTACGCCTCTGCAACTGAATATTCAGGGAACGCAACCAATGGGCAAGATCACCGGATTCATGGAGTACCAGCGCCTCACCGAGGCCGCGGAGGACACGCGCGAGCGCGTCAAACATTACCGCGAGTTCATATTCCATCTTGCTGATCAGGAAGCAGGCATCCAGGGCGCGCGCTGCATGGATTGCGGCATCCCGTTCTGCATGACCGGCTGCCCCGTCAATAACATCATTCCGGACTGGAACGACCTCGTCTACAAGCAAGACTGGAAGCAGGCGCTCGACGTCCTGCATTCGACCAACAATTTTCCCGAGTTCACCGGGCGGGTGTGTCCTGCGCCCTGCGAGGCGGCCTGCACGCTGAACATCAACAACGATCCGGTCGGCATCAAATCCATCGAACACGCAATTATCGACAAGGGCTGGGAACAGGGTTGGGTGGCGCCGCAGCCCCCCAAGCGCAAGACGGGAAAGAAAGTCGCCGTGATCGGGTCGGGGCCTGCGGGGCTTGCTTGTGCCCAACAACTGGCGCGCGCTGGGCATTCCGTGGCGTTGTTCGAAAAGAACGATCGCATCGGCGGTCTGCTGCGTTATGGCATTCCCGACTTCAAAATGGAAAAGCATCCGATCGATCAGCGCATGGCGCAAATGCGCGCCGAAGGCGTGGAATTCCGCACCAACCAGCATGTCGGGCAGAACGTGAACGCGAAGAATGTCCTCGCCGAATTCGACGCCGTGGCCCTCACCGGTGGCGCGGAGCATCCGCGCGATCTTCCGGTTCCGGGCCGTAACCTCGAAGGTATATATTTTGCGATGCAATTCCTGCCGCAGCAGAACAAGATAGTGGCTGGAGACAAGGTCGCGAACCAGATCCTTGCGACCGGTAAGCATGTGGTGGTCATCGGCGGCGGCGATACCGGTTCTGACTGCGTTGGAACCTCGAATCGCCAAGGCGCGCTTTCGGTGACGCAATTCGAATTGCTGCCGCAGCCCCCGGAGCAGGAAAACAAACCCCTGGTCTGGCCCTACTGGCCGATCAAGCTGCGCACGTCTTCGTCGCATGAAGAAGGCTGCGAGCGCGATTGGGCCGTCGCCACCAAGGAATTCATCGGTGAAAACGGCAAGGTCAAGAAACTCAAGATTGTCAGGGTCGAATGGAAAGACGGCAAGATGATCGAGGTGCCAGGCTCGGAGACCGAGATCAAGGCCGACCTGGTATTGCTGGCGATGGGTTTTCTCGGCCCGGTCCAGACCGGATTGATCGAAGAGTTCGCCGTCGAAAAGGACGCGCGCAGCAACGTGAAAGCCGACACTGAAGGAAACAAGGCGTACTACACGTCGGTGCCCAGGGTGTTCGCCGCTGGCGATATGCGCCGCGGCCAGTCTCTCGTGGTCTGGGCAATTCGTGAAGGCCGGCAGTGCGCCCGCTCGGTGGACGAATTCCTCATGGGCCGTTCCGATCTGCCGCGCTGACCCGCACAGTGCTCGACTAGGAATGCCTGACGGCGCGGCCGCATCTTGCGGCCGCTGCTTGCCGATTTATCATCACCTCCCGGTTCCCACGTGTCCCGACCAAAAAACGACGTCTTTCTACGCGCGCTGCTGGGCGAGCCGACCCCTTATACGCCGGTCTGGATCATGCGGCAGGCGGGCCGATATCTTCCCGAATACAACCAGACGCGCGCGCGCGCGGGAAGTTTTCTCGACCTTTGCAAGAGCCCGGACTTCGCAACCGAGGTTACGCTGCAGCCGCTTGCGCGCTTTCCGCTCGACGCGGCCATCCTGTTTTCCGACATTCTTACCATTCCCGATGCGATGGGCCTGGGGCTTTATTTCGCCGAAGGCGAGGGTCCGCGCTTCGAACGCCCGCTGCGCGATGAGCGCGACATCGGCAAGTTGAGCGCACCTGATCCGACGACACAGTTGCGCTATGTACTGGACGCGGTTACCCAGATCAGGAAAGCGCTGGCCGGCGC
This sequence comes from Betaproteobacteria bacterium, assembly GCA_025351455.1. GTDB lineage: Bacteria > Pseudomonadota > Gammaproteobacteria > Burkholderiales > JACQAP01 > JACQAP01. The sequence continues at coordinate 5,208 of JANXVW010000032.1, forward strand.
GGTCCCGTTGCTCGGTTTTTCCGGGAGTCCGTTCACGCTCGCGTGTTACATGATCGAGGGGCGCGGTGGCGGCGATTTTCTCGAAACCAGGAAAATGCTCTATGAACGCCCCGAACTGATGCATCACATCCTGGAAATCAATGCACGCGCGGTCACGGATTATCTGAATGCGCAGATCGAAGCGGGCGTCCAGGCAGTAATGATTTTCGACAGTTGGGGAGGTGTGCTGGCCGGGGAAGCATTCCATGAATTCTCCCTGCGCTACATCGAGCGGGTATGCGCGCAGTTGCGGCGCGAACGTGAGGGCCAGAAGATACCCCGCATCGTTTTCACCAAGGGCGGCGGGCTGTGGCTGGAAAGCCTGGCCCAATGCGGCGCTGATGCGCTCGGTCTTGACTGGACCGTCGATATCGGGACGGCGCGTGCGCGCGTGGGCGATCGCGTGGCGTTGCAGGGAAATCTCGATCCCGCCGTGTTATTGGCCACGCCGGAAGTCATCCGTCGTGAGGCCGCCAGAATCCTGGCGGGCTATGGCTACGGCAACGGTCATGTTTTCAACCTCGGCCACGGTATTTCCCAGTTCACTCCGCCTGAGAACGTGGCGGCCTTGGTGGACGCAGTACACTCCGACAGCCCGCAATTTCACTGACCCACCGGGCGTCTGCGAACCGGTAAACGCGGGCGCTTATGCACAATTTCCCCGCGTGTTGGGCTGAAATGTAGCAACCATGCGGCTTTCCGCGGGGTGATCGTATAACTAGTTGAAATAAATATATTAATTCGTCTTGACAGGCTCTAACCCGCGCCCCTTCTGGGTTTCAGACCGATTTCCCAGAGAGCCCCGCGATAGTTTCATCAACAGAATTATCCACAGTCGCTCCGTGATCAAAAAAAGCCCTTTTCCGAAAGTAAGTTAGAGAAAAGCAATCGGTCCCGTAACGCTCGCGGATGGTCCGCCACCAGATCATGGTTATTGCAAGAGTCGCGCTCGACTGCCCGGTAAATTCACTGTTCGACTACCGGACCACGGGAACGCTGCCCAGTGTGGGACAACTCGTTGTCGTCCCATTTGGCAGCCGGCGTCAGGTCGGCCTGGTCCTCGAGATTGCAGAGCACTCGGAGATTGCCACTGCCCGCCTGCGCAATGTCGAAAGCATCCTGCCGGTGGAAGCGTTACCCGTGGACATGCTGGCCCTGATTCGATTTTCCAGTGAGTACTATCAATGCCCCATCGGGCAAGCGGCCTTTGTTGCGCTGCCGGCTGCGCTTAGGCGCGTTCGATATGCTGGTCCTGCGCCGCAATGGCAGTATGTACTCACAAATGCGGGGATGGCTGTGGCGGTGGATGAGTTTCCTGCGCGGGCCACGGTCAAGCGCAGATTGTTCGAAGCCCTGCGCCTGTCGCCAGCGCTGCGCCGCGCCGACCTGCTGGCAATCTCGGCGAGCGCTATAACGCTGATGGAATCGTGGGTGCGGGTGGGATGGGTGGAAAAGCGCGCCGAAATCTTTCCCCATGGCAAAGTCGATTTCACGACCAATGCGCAGCATGACCTCACCGACGAACAACGCACCGCGGTCGATTCGATCTCGGCGGGGTTCGGTTCTTTCTCGCCCTGGTTGCTCGAAGGCATTACCGGAAGCGGCAAGACGGAAATCTACTTCAGACTGATCGAGCAGGCCGCCGGGCACGGCGCGCAGACCTTGCTGATGGTCCCGGAGATCAATCTCACGCCACAACTCGAAGAACGGTTTCGCGGCCGTTTTCCCGACCTGCGGCTGGTGAGCCTGCACAGCAACCTGGCGGAAGGTGAGCGCTGCACGAACTGGCTAGCGGCAAGTAGCGGACTGGCCCAGGTCGTGATCGGCACGCGCTTGTCGATCTTCACGCCGTTGCCGCAACTCGGCCTCATCATCGTCGACGAAGAGCAGGACGCATCGTTCAAGCAACAGGATGGATTGCGCTATTCGGCGCGCGATCTTGCAATATTTTGCGCGCGCCAGCGGCAGGTGCCCGTCGTGCTCGGCTCGGCCACGCCTTCCCTCGAGACTTATCACAATGCGCGCAGCAGACGCTTCGGCCATTTGCACCTGAGCCGGCGACCGGCAGCGAACAGGGCGTCGATCAAACTGGTCGACGTTCGCGGTATGGCGAAGGCGCAGAGTCTCTCAGACCCGGTATTGCAGGCTATCGGCGCGTGCCATGCCCGCGGCGAACAAAGCCTGATATTCCTGAATCGGCGAGGGTTCGCTCCCGTGTTCGTATGCGGTGCCTGCGGCTGGAATGCCGGTTGCAGCCGCTGCAGCGCCCGCTTGGTATGGCATCTTGGCGATGCGCTCCTGCGCTGCCACTACTGCGGACACGAGGAGCGGTTGCCGCGCGCCTGCCCTTGCTGTGGAAACCAGGACCTGAAAGGCCTGGGCCAGGGTACGCAACGGCTCGAACAGTTGCTGGGAGAGCGTTTTCCCGACGCGCGCGTCCTGCGCATCGACCGCGACAGCACCCGACGCAAGCTTGCGTGGCACATCATGCAGGACGACATCCGCCAGGAACGCGTCGACATCCTGGTCGGAACGCAGATGCTCGCCAAGGGACATGATTTTCCCAAACTGACGCTCGTCGTCGTCGTCAATCCGGACGGCGCGTTGTACTCCGCGGACTTTCGTGCCGGGGAGAGATTGTTCCAGCAACTCATGCAGGTCGCGGGCCGCGCCGGCCGCGCAGATCTGCCGGGCGAGGTGCTCGTGCAGACGCAATTTCCCGAGCATCCGCTGTATCAGGCGCTGCTGCGCCAGGATTACCGCAGTTTCGCCGAGGAACTGCTCGATGAACGCAGACGCGCTGTGTTTCCGCCCTTCGTCTACCAGGCGCTGCTGCGTGCCGAATCGCAGAGTGAATCGACGTTGATGGACTTCCTCGCCTTTGCGGCAAGCCATGGCGCCCTGGGGCGCGGCGCCGTAACTCTTTATGATCCGGTGCCGGCAACGATTGCGAAAATAGCCGGGCACCATCGCGGCCACCTGCTGGCGCAATCCGCGTCGCGCGCGGAACTGCAACGCTTTCTGTCCGAATGGCGTCCATTACTGGTGGAAAGGAAGGCCGGTCGCGTGCGCTGGTCGCTCGACGTCGATCCGATTGATCTGTGACGGTCGCGTGCGATCGAGCCGGTATAATCGCCACTTTTATCCAACGTAGCGCGTAATGAGCAATACCCCGTCTGATCTGCGTTCCCACCTCACCGATCTGTTGCATGCTGCCCTCCAGGTTGTCGCACCCGGAGCCGGTGCCGTACCCATTTTGCTTGAGCGTCCCAAGTCCGTGCAGCACGGAGACTACGCATCCGGCCTGGCGATGCAACTGGCCAAACCGATGAAACGCAATCCGCGCGAAATCGCGCAGGCGCTCGTGGCGGCATTGCCCGCATCCCCATTGCTTGACAAGGCCGAGGTTGCGGGCGCCGGATTCGTCAATCTGTACCTGAAGCCCGCCGCAAAACAACGGGTGGTGCGCACGGCGCTGGAAAACGGGCGCGCCTTCGGCCGCGTCAATCTGGGACGGGGGCGCAAGGTGCAGGTCGAATTCGTTTCGGCCAATCCGACCGGGCCGTTGCATGTCGGACATGGGCGTGGCGCCGCGTATGGAGCGAGTCTTTCCAGCCTGCTCGAGGCGGCCGGTTACGCCGTGTCCCGCGAGTATTACGTCAACGACGCCGGCCGGCAGATGGACATTCTGGCGCTGTCCGTGTGGATGCGCTATCTCGAAACCGCCGGTGCGCGATTATCGTTTCCGCCGAATGCGTATCAGGGCGACTACGTGCGCGACATGGCGCGCCAGCTCTATGCCGCGCAAGCCGCGCGTTATGTGCATCCGGTTGCAGACCTGCTGGGTGGCGTCCCTCTTATTGAGGCTGATCCGGAAGCGCATCTCGATGGACTCATTGCGAACACCAAGCGCTTGCTCGGCGCAGATTACGCCGGCCTGCAAGATTTCGTGCTGAACGAACAGCTCGGCGATTGCCGCAGCGACCTGGTTGAATTCGGGGTTACCTTCGATTCCTGGTTTTCCGAAAAATCCCTGTTCGATTCCGGGCTGGTCGAACAGGTCATCGCAAGACTGGATACGAGCGGCCATCTATTCGTGAAAGAAGGCGCGAAATGGTTTCGCTCGACCGACTATGGCGACGAGAAGGACCGCGTCGTGCAACGCGAGAACGGCCAGTACACTTACTTCGCGTCTGACATCGCGTATCACCTGAACAAGTTCGGGCGCGGCTTCGATCGCGTGATCAACGTATGGGGCGCGGATCACCACGGCTACATTGCACGTGTCAAGGGCGCGCTGCAGGCGCTCGGCCTGGCTCCCGACAAACTCACCATCGCGCTGGTACAGTTCGCCGTGCTCTATCGCGACGGCAAGAAAGCATCGATGTCCACCCGTGCCGGCGAATTCGTGACGTTGCGCGAATTGCGCAACGAAGTCGGCAACGACGCGGCGCGGTTTTTCTATGTCCTGCGCAAGAGCGACCAGCACCTGGATTTCGACCTCGACCTGGCGAAATCGCAGAGCAACGACAATCCGGTGTACTACATCCAGTACGCGCACGCGCGTGTCTGCTCGGTCATGGAGCAGTGGGGCGGAAACCCGGCGGAGCTGGTCAACGCCGACCTGACCCCGCTCGTTGAAGAACAGGAACTGCAGCTTCTCCAGAGGCTGCTGGATTATCCTGAACAGATCGAAGGCGCGGCGCGCGAACTTGCGCCGCACCTGCTGGCGTTCTATCTCAAGGACCTCGCCGGTGGATTTCACAGTTATTACAACTCCACGCGCCTTCTGGTCGAAGACGAAGGCCTCAAGTTGGCGCGATTGGCTCTGGCGGCTGCCGTCCGCCAGATATTGCACAACGGCCTCGAGATCCTCGGCGTCGGCGCTCCCGACAGGATGTAAGGTAAACTTGCGCAATGAGCCGCGACTACAAAAGCGACTACAGGAACAGCACAGCGGCGGCGGCCGGTGGACGCGGCGGTTCGATGTGGGTCGGAATCCTGATCGGGCTGCTGGTTGGCCTTTGCATTGCGCTGGGCGTCGCGCTCTACATCAACAAGGGTGTGAACCCCTTTTTCCAGAAGGGGAAGTCCGTCGAGAAAACCGCTGGATCCGCAGAGAAGGCCACAGACAAGTCCGCGGATACGAAGGCAACGTCGTCGGAAGAAACCTTGAGGCCGACTGCGGGCGACAAGCACGCCAGGAACGGCGAGGTAAAACCGCGTTTCGATTTCTACAAAATCCTGCCGGGAACGGAAGAAGCGGTAACGGACAAAGAATTCAAGAGAACTACGCCTGCCCCCACCAAGGAAGTTTATTTCCTGCAGGTTGCCGCCTTCCAGAGCCCTTCCGATGCGGACAATCTCAAGGCGCGACTGGCGCTTGCCGGAATCGAGACGCAGATCCAGACCGCCACGTTGCCCGACGGCAAGGTATGGCACCGGGTGAGGGTCGGTCCATTCTCAAACCAGGATGAACTGAGCAATTCACGCGCGGCTCTGAAGGAGAACAAGCTGGAAGCGAACCTGATCAAGGTACGCGAATAATTTTGATCCACAACGTTACGGGAACGCCATGAAACAATTACGCCACACATTGCTGGTCGCTTTGACGCTTCTGGGAATCGTGCTCGCAGCGTCCGTTGGCGCCAAGCCCGTCGTGGACAAGGAATACAAGCTGGTCGATCCGCCACAGGCCCAGCCATCGACGGTACGTGGCGTGGAAGTGCTGGAATTTTTCAACTATGCCTGTTCGCATTGTTATGAATTCGAGCCGCACCTGAAAATGTGGCTCAAGAACAAGCCGAAAAACGCGGAGTTCCGTTACGTTCCCGCGGTTTTCAACGAACGCATGATCCCGCTTGCCAAG